>NZ_JBSAXD010000159.1:0-294 GCF_053427715.1 Burkholderia sp. MR1-5-21 | reverse complement strand
CCGGCGTCGCGCCGGTGCCTGGAGCGCGCGGGCTGGACGCCGGGCGACCTGGACCTGATGGAGATCAACGAGGCGTTCGCGGCGCAGGCGCTGGCGGTGCACAAGCAGATGGGCTGGGACACGTCGAAGGTGAACGTGAACGGCGGGGCGATCGCGATCGGCCACCCGATCGGCGCGTCGGGCTGCCGGATCCTGGTGACGCTGCTGCACGAAATGCAGAAGCGCGATGCGAAGCGCGGCCTGGCGTCGCTGTGCATCGGCGGCGGGATGGGCGTCGCGCTCGCGGTCGAACGC
>NZ_JBSAXD010000158.1:0-297 GCF_053427715.1 Burkholderia sp. MR1-5-21 | reverse complement strand
GTGATGTCGAAACGGTCTGCATGCATGTATCCGGCTTGCCCGATGGGCGATCGCCGAAGCACGCCCGCAGCCTCGATGAGATCCGCGCACCCGGTCCTTAGCAAAATCACGGCTCGCCGCGAGCGGCAGCCGGCACGAAAGACAGGCTTCGGGGTGCTGGTTCAACCTATTTCGTCATCGCTTCGAGAAGCTTCGCAAAACCAGGGTGGGTACCACTCTGCATAAAGAGTTGCGCGACTCGGTCAGGCCGCGGCGTTCGACCGTTGGTAGGGCTCGTCGCCGCTCAGCAGCGCCTGC
>NZ_JBSAXD010000157.1:0-301 GCF_053427715.1 Burkholderia sp. MR1-5-21 | reverse complement strand
GGCGAGGTGAAGCCGAGCCGGAAGCGAGGCGTGATGAAGCACGGCCGGCGCGAGACGCAACTGGAGGCTTGGGGCGAGACGGCCTGCTATCGCAGGCGCTCGCGAGAGCGAATCTGGTGTTGGCGTGGAAACGCGTCAAAGCCAATCGTGGCAGTGCCGGGGTGGATGGGAAGTCGATTGCCGAGACGGCGGAGCACCTCAAGACACACTGGCCCGGGATTCGGGAGGCGTTACTGGACGGAAGCTACCGGCCTAAACCGGTGCGGCGGGTCCAGATTCCGAAACCCGGTGGCGGGATGCG
>NZ_JBSAXD010000156.1:0-301 GCF_053427715.1 Burkholderia sp. MR1-5-21 | reverse complement strand
GATCGTATGCGGTATTAATCCGGCTTTCGCCGGGCTATCCCCCACTACAGGACATGTTCCGATGTATTACTCACCCGTTCGCCACTCGCCACCAGGTGCAAGCACCCGTGCTGCCGTTCGACTTGCATGTGTAAGGCATGCCGCCAGCGTTCAATCTGAGCCAGGATCAAACTCTTCAGTTTAAACCTGTTACTGTTTTCGGTTCGGTTAAGAACCGGTCGCTCACTCAAAGCTGACAGGTCATATGAATTGCTTCATAAACCTGACTTACTTTAGTGTGAGACTCTTGATACTTTTGCTA
>NZ_JBSAXD010000155.1:0-301 GCF_053427715.1 Burkholderia sp. MR1-5-21 | reverse complement strand
CGATTGAATCGGTTCTTCACGAAACCCGCCAGTTTGCGCCGCCCGAAGCGCTCGTGAAGGCGGCGGCCATTTCCGGCATGCAAGCCTATCGCGCGCTCGCCGCCGAGGCCGAAAGCGATTACGAAGGATTCTGGGCGCGCCACGCGCGCGAGACGCTCGCGTGGCACAAGCCGTTCACGACGGTGCTCGACGAGTCGAACGCGCCGTTCTACAAGTGGTTCGACGACGGCGAGCTGAACGCATCGTACAACTGCCTCGACCGTCACGTCGAAGCCGGCAACGGCGAGCGCGTCGCGGTGAT
>NZ_JBSAXD010000154.1:0-302 GCF_053427715.1 Burkholderia sp. MR1-5-21 | reverse complement strand
GTAGTGATCGTATCGGCCGCGCGGACCGCGGTCGGCAAATTCGGCGGCTCGCTTGCGAAGATCGCGGCGCCGGAACTGGGTGCGACGGTGATTCGCGCGGTGCTGGAGCGCGCCGGCGTGAAGCCGGAGCAGGTGAGCGAAGTGATCCTGGGCCAGGTGCTGGCGGCCGGCTCGGGCCAGAACCCGGCGCGTCAGTCGCTGATCAAGGCCGGGCTGCCGAGCGCGGTGCCGGGGATGACGATCAACAAGGTGTGCGGCTCGGGCCTGAAGGCGGTGATGCTGGCGGCGAACGCGATCATTGC
>NZ_JBSAXD010000153.1:0-308 GCF_053427715.1 Burkholderia sp. MR1-5-21 | reverse complement strand
GGCGACGTCAATATCGCAGCAAACGGTCAACGGGATGCAAACGGATTGCTCGCCAATCGCACGCAAAACGTGCTGAACGACCAATCCACGATCGAGGCGCAAGACAATGTCGAGCTCGCGGCCGGCACGTTCACCAATACGCGCCCCGCACCGACTGTCACGACCGAAACGACCAGTACGACGACCAAGCACGAAACCAAGCGACAGCAGTTCATCGGTTGCGCGACCGGCAACGCCGTGCAGGGCGTGTGCTCGTATGCAACATGGTCAGGACCGTACAAGACGCCGCAGACGGTGACGTATTCGAC
>NZ_JBSAXD010000152.1:0-309 GCF_053427715.1 Burkholderia sp. MR1-5-21 | reverse complement strand
GGCATGAAGGTCCGCACGCAGTCCGACAGACTGCAGTCGCTGCGCCGCAACGTGATGGAGCTGTACATCTCCGATCACCCGCTCGACTGCCTGACCTGCCCCGCGAACGGCGACTGCGAACTGCAGGACATGGCCGGTGTCGTCGGGCTGCGCGAGGTACGCTACGGCTTCGACGGCGCGAACCATCTGCAGGACCGGAAGGACGAGTCGAATCCGTACTTCACGTACGACCCGTCGAAGTGCATCGTCTGCAACCGCTGCGTGCGCGCGTGCGAGGAAACGCAAGGCACGTTCGCGCTGACGATCGCC
>NZ_JBSAXD010000151.1:0-316 GCF_053427715.1 Burkholderia sp. MR1-5-21 | reverse complement strand
ACCGGCCTTTCGTCGACCAACAGCTCGGTTGCTTCGCTGTCGACCTCCACGTCGACGGGCATCAGCTCACTGTCAACCGGGCTGAGCACGGTCGCCACCGCGACCAACAACCTCGGCACCAGCACCGCTGCGGCGCTCGGCGGTGGCGCGACCTACAATCCGGCGACCGGCACGGTCTCCGCTCCGTCGTACACGACGTACAACGCGGATGGCACGACAACGATCAACAACAGTGTTGGCTCGGTCATCGACAATATCAATTCCCACGGCATCAAGTACTTCCACGCCAATTCCACGGCAGCGGACAGTCAGGCGA
>NZ_JBSAXD010000150.1:0-317 GCF_053427715.1 Burkholderia sp. MR1-5-21 | reverse complement strand
AGATCCGCACGATTTCACCGAAGCCCAGCGTGACGATCGCGAGGTAGTCGCCGCGCAGCCGCAGTGTCGGCGCGCCGAGCAAAATGCCCGCCCCGGCCGCGAGCGTCATCGCGACCACGACGATGATCAGGAACGGCACGTGCAGCCCGCCGGGCGCGAGGTTCGCGATCCACGCGAACTGCGTGGTCAGGTGCGGCGAGCTCAACAGCGCCGCCGTGTACGCGCCCACCGCGTAGAACGCGATGTAGCCCAAATCCAGCAGGCCGGCGAAGCCGACCACCACGTTCAGCCCCAGCGCGAGCATCACGTACAGCATC
>NZ_JBSAXD010000015.1:0-208381 GCF_053427715.1 Burkholderia sp. MR1-5-21 | reverse complement strand
GGATGGCGTCGAACAGTTCCGGATCGGTCTGGTCGAGCGTGTAGCGGCTGCGTTCGAACATGGCTGGAGTAGAAAAAGTAACGGTGGAAACGACGCGTCCCGGGGCATGCCCGGGACGGAGCGAACCGGTGCGGCGCCTGCCACCGGATCGCCGATCGCGGCGGCAGGCGCGGAGTGCCCGCGCGTTATTGCGCCTGGCTGCGCAGCGTCTTCGCCGCGGCGACCATGTGGGTCAGCGCCGGAATCACTTCCGCCCACTGGCGCGTCTTCAGGCCGCAATCCGGGTTCACCCACAGGCGCTCCGCCGGAATCCGCTCGGCCGCCTTCTTCATCAGACCGACGATGTGATCCTGCGTCGGGATGTTCGGCGAGTGGATGTCATACACGCCCGGCCCGATTTCGTTCGGATACTTGAAAGTGTCGAATGCATCGAGCAGCTCCATGTCCGAGCGCGACGTTTCGATCGTGATCACGTCCGCGTCCATGTCGGCGATCGACGCGATGATGTCGTTGAACTCCGAATAGCACATGTGCGTGTGGATCTGCGTTTCGTCCTGCACGCCGTTCGCGGTGATGCGGAACGATTCGACCGCCCAGTTCAGGTATTCGCCCCATTGTGCGCGGCGCAGCGGCAGCCCCTCGCGCAGCGCGGCCTCGTCGATCTGGATCACCCGCACGCCGGCCTTCTCGAGATCGAGCACTTCCTCGCGAATCGCGAGCGCGAGCTGGTAGCACGACACCGAGCGCGGCTGGTCGTCACGGACGAACGACCAGTTCAGGATCGTCACCGGGCCGGTCAGCATGCCCTTCATCGGCTTGTCGGTCAGCGATTGCGCGTAGGTGATCCATTCGACCGTCATCGCCTTCGGGCGGCTGATGTCGCCGAACAGGATCGGCGGCTTCACGCAGCGCGAACCGTACGACTGGACCCAGCCGAACTGGCTGAACGCGTAGCCGTCGAGCTGCTCGCCGAAGTATTCGACCATGTCGTTGCGCTCGGCTTCGCCGTGCACGAGCACGTCGAGTTCCAGCGCCTCCTGTTCGCGGACGCTGCGCGCGATCTCGGCCTGCATCGCGGCCTTGTAGCCGGCCTCGTCGAGCGCGCCGGCCTTGAACTGGCTGCGTGCGTGGCGGATCTCGGCGGTCTGCGGGAACGAGCCGATCGTCGTCGTCGGGAACGCCGGAAGGTTCAGCCGCGCCGACTGCTTCGGCGCGCGCTGCGGGTACGGGCTCGCGCGGTTGCCGAGCTGCGCGTCGATACGGGCGATCGCAGCCTTCACGGCCGGGTTGTTCACGCGCGGCGATTCGCGACGCACGCGGATTGCCGCGCCGTTCGCCGCCAGCGCGTCAGCGACGGCCTCGCGACCGCCGTTCAGCGCAGTCGCCAGCACCTTCAGTTCGTCGAGCTTCTGCAGCGCGAACGCCAGCCACGAACGGATCTCGGTGTCGAGCTTCTCTTCGCTCGCGAGATCGACCGGCACGTGCAGCAGCGAGCACGACGGCGCAATCCACAGGCGGTCGCCGAGTTGCTTCGCGAGCGGTTCGAGCCAGTCGAGCGTCGCATTCAGGTCGGTCTTCCAGATATTCCGCCCGTTGATTGCGCCGACCGACAGCACGCGTTGCGCCGGCAGTTCGGCCACGAGCGTGGCAACTTCGTCACGCGCATTGATCGCGTCGATGTGCAGGCCGTCGACCGGCAGCGAGCACGCGAGTGCGAGATTCTCGCGCAACTGGCCGAAATACGTCGCGAGCAGCAGCTTGATGCGGCGCGTTTCGAGCGCCTCGTACGCGGTCTTGAACGCCTGTTGCCATTCGGCGTCGAGTTCGGTGACGAGAATCGGTTCGTCGATCTGCACCCATTCGACGCCCTGCGCAGTCAGCGTGTCCAGCAGCGCGCCATACACGGGCAGCAACTTCGGCAGCAGCGCAAGGCGGTCGGAATCGTCCTTCGCCTTGCCGAGCCACAGGTACGTGACCGGGCCGATGATCACGGGCTTCGCCGTCACGCCCTGCGCCCGCGCTTCCGCCAGCTGCTGGAGCAGGCGCGACGGGTCGAGCGAGAAGTTCGTGTCCGCGTGGAATTCCGGGACGATGTAGTGATAGTTCGTGTCGAACCACTTCGTCATTTCGCCGGCCGCGACACCACCGCAGCATGCCGCGTGTTCTTCCGCCGACTGTGCCGAACGGCCGCGCGCGACGCGAAAGTAATTGTCGAGCGCATCGCCATGGAAGCCCTGGACCCGCTTGGGCAGGTTGCCGAGCGTGAAGCTCATGTCCAGCACCTGGTCATAGAACGCGAAATCGCCGACCGGCGCGAGATCCAGATCGCGCTGGTTGTCCCAGTGACGCCGGCGCAGTTGCGCACCGGCGGCCTTGAGTTCGTCGCGCGACGACTGACCCTTCCAGTAGCTTTCCAGCGCGAATTTCAGTTCGCGTTTGGCGCCGATGCGCGGGAAACCGAGATTGTGTGTCGTGACCATGTCGACCTGCAGGAGATGTGAAAAAGACAGGCCCCGATAATAGAATTTCCGAGTCATGAAATAAAATGGCATTATTTCATTCATCGATTATATATATTCATGGGTCGGGCATCATGCTGGAACGCATTCATCTGGTCATCATTCGCGAGGTCGACAGGCAGGGTTCGCTCACGGCGGCCGCAGGCGCGCTGAACCTGACGCAGTCGGCGCTGAGCCACACGGTCAAGAAAGTCGAGGAGCAGCTGGGCACGCCGATCTGGGATCGCAAGGGGCGCGGCCTGCGGCTCACCCAGGCCGGGCAATACCTGCTCAGGCTTGCCGACCGGCTGCTGCCCCAGTTCGAGCACGCCGAAGAACGCATGAAGCAGTACGCGCAAGGGCAGCGCGGCACGCTGCGCATCGGGATGGAGTGCCACCCGTGCTACCAGTGGCTGCTCAAGGTGGTGTCGCCCTACCTGTCCCGCTGGCCCGACGTCGACGTGGACGTGAAGCAGCGCTTTCAGTTCGGCGGCATCGGCGCGCTGTTCGGCTACGACATCGACGTGCTCGTGACGCCCGATCCGCTGAACCGGCCCGGCCTGCGCTTCGATCCGGTGTTCGACTACGAACAGGTGCTGGTCGTCAGCGAGCAGCATCGCCTGGCGGGCGCGCATTACATCGAGCCGGAGCAGCTCGCGGACGAGATCCTCATCATCTATCCCGTCGAAACCGATCGGCTGGACATCTACAGCCAGTTCCTCACGCCCGCGGGCGTCGTGCCGAAGCGGCAGAAGGTGATCGAAACGACCGACATCATGCTGCAGATGGTGGCGAGCGGCCGCGGCGTGGCCGCGCTGCCGCGCTGGCTCGCCGACGAGTACGCCGACCGGATACCGGTGACACCCGTCAAGCTCGGCAAGCATGGCATCGCCAAGCAGATTTTTCTGGGCACACGCGAAGCGGATGCGTCGATCGACTATCTGACAGCGTTCGTCGAACTCGCGCGCGAGTCGGCGTCGAAAGCGCCAAGGATGCGCAGATAGCAGGATCGGGAAGATCGACGTTGACGCGCCGTGCCACTGTCAAACGCGCGTTTGATGAGCGCCACCGTGTCGAACCTGAAACGTTTCTTACGTTTTCCAGACGCGACACTGACATCCCGTCGACAAATTCGCCAACAAATCAATGATTTGACAGGGATGGCATGCAAGTAGCTTACATCCGCCGTACAGACCGGAGAACGTGTCGCGCAAGCGTCATCGCATCGTAAGCGTCACCCGTTGCGAGACCGCAGGTTCGCCGTCGCGGCGATACGCGCCGGCCTGTGGAGGAGACCATCCGTCACCGCGCCGGCAGACGTCCGGCGAGCATCGGTGTGCTGGCGCACCCGCCACGCCGCCGAGGGTATGGTCAGTTTTGCAACGTATCCGACTCGCGACATCGCGCTACGAGGAAACCATGGAGGAAACCATGACACCCCGCCGAACCCACCCGCCCCCGCTCGCGTGGCGCACGCTGCTGCGCTGCGCTTGCGCGGGACTGCTCGCCACCGCCACACTCGCCGTGCTCGATTTGCCAGCCGCGCTGGCTACCGGCAAGGGCCGTCCCACCGGTCATCACCCGCCTTCGCCCGAGGCACGTGTTCCGGCCAGGCCGCCTGCGATGCCGACCGGCCCACATCCGGGCGAGTCGATGCGCAAGCAGACCTTCACGCCGAAACCACTATAAACGCCGCATCGCTGCATTGCCCGGGGGAAACGTTCCGTCATCCGACACCCGATGCGTGAGGTCCGTCATGAGCGTATTACGACCATTATTTCGTTTTCCGAATTTATTTGTGCGCGGCATCGTCGCCGCGACACTCTGCGCGCTGTGCACGCCCGGCCACGCGGTGCCGGCCGATGCGCAGATCGATCTGAAGGTGCTGATCCTCACGAGCCAGCAGGCCGGCAACGGTCCGGAACTGCAGATGGCGCAAACGGCACTCGACCGCATCGGGATCCCGTACAGCGTCTATCAATATGACACCGGCAATCCGACGCTGCCGACGCTCGAAACCGGCAATCACGCGCTGTACCAGGGCATCCTCCTGCCCGTCAGCGACTACCGCTACATGAACCCGTTCGCCGGCGGCGCGCTCGCGCAGGCGCTCGCGCGCTACCAGTTCAAGTACAACCTGCGGCTCGCGAGCCTGTACACGTGGCCGGGCGACTCGGCCTGCCTGCAGTACGCCGGGTACCGCGACACGACCGCCGCGCCGCTGCCTTCGACGCTGACGACGTCGGGCACGGCGCTGTTCCCTTACCTGAACGCAGGCACGAGCGCCGGCAATCCGCTGACGGTGCGCAGCGCGTGGACCTACTTTGCGTCGCCGGCGAGCCCGCTGCCGGCCGGTACGACCGTCACGCCGGTGTTGCAGGCGACGGGCACGAACAACGTCACGTATCCGATCGCCTCGACGTGCCTGTTCGCGAACACGACGCCGCTCGCGGGCGACAGCGTGTCGCGCGAGATCATGGCGCTGACGTTCGACAACAGCCCGTACCTGACGCATTCGATCACGCTGTCGTACGGAATCGTGAACTGGCTCACGCGCGGGCTGTTCGTCGGCAACCGGCACGTGTACCTCGATCCGCAAGTGGACGACGTCGGCATTCCGGACGAGATCTTTCCGTATGCGCAATCCGATCTCACGGGCCTCTGGTACGACGTGCGCACCGGCGCGACGACCGGCACGAATCCGCCCGGACGGTGCCCGCTCGGCAATCCGCCGGGATCGGTCGCGTCGTACACCGGCACCACCGCATGCGAGTACCGCATCACGGGCGCCGATCTCGACAACGTCGTCAAGTGGCAGTCGAACGTCAACGGCAAGACCGCGAACGCGGCGGCGCTGAAGCTCACGTTCGCCTACAACGGCGCCGGGTTCGGCACCGCTTACGGCGGCCAGGGCGACTACCCGGGCGTCGGCAACGATACGCTGACGACCCAGGTCCGCTCGAACCAGAGCCGCTTCAAGTGGATCAGCCATACCTACGACCACCTGCTGCTCGATCCGCCGTTCACGACGACGGGCGCGCAGGTCGCGACCGAAATGCAGAACAACCACAACGTCGCGCGGCGCTTCGGGTTCTCGACGTATTCGACGCAGGCGCTCGTCACGCCGGAAATCTCCGGGCTGTACAACGCGACGACGCTGGGCGCGCTGGCCGCGTTCGGCACGCGGGTGCTCGTGTCCGATTCGTCGAAGCCCACACCGGCCGTCGGCACCGCAGGCTGTGCGGCGAACAGCAACGGCACGCCGTGGCCGCTGCCCGCGTTCAATGCGGGCAAGTTCAACTGCGTGGATCCGGCGATCTTCGAGGTGCCGCGCTATGCGACCGCGCTGTTCTACAACGTGTCGCAGCCGCAGGAGTGGGTCGACGAGTACAACTACTTCTACGGCGCGAACGGCATCGACCCGACGAAGTGGGGCTACGACCTGACGTACGCGCAGGTGCTCGACAAGGTGTCGGACACGCTGGTCGCGTACCTGCTCACGTACGACCTGCGGCCGCTGATGTTCCACCAGTCGAACCTGCGCAGCTACAGCGGGTCGAGCTCGCTGCTCGGCGACCTGCTGAACGCGACGCTCGCGAAATACAACACGCATTACAAGGGGCTGCCGATCGTCAGTCCGTACCTGACCGACCTCGGCACGCTCGCGCTGCAGCGAAGCGTCTACAACACATCGAACGTCGCGGCGACGCTCACGCCCGGGAAATCGATCGCGGTGAGCGGCACGCGCAGCGACGGGCAATCCGTCGTCGTGCCGGTCACCGGCATCAAGTCGGGCACGTCGACCGAAACCTATGGCGGCCAAACGGTTTCCTACTTCACGCTGTTGCCGGCGACGGCCTATACGACGCAGATCACGCCGGCGCCGGCGTGGAAATAGCCACTCCGGCGACAATGAGGAGAGTTACGCCCGCAGAAATGCGGGCGTTTTTTTGCAGTTGCATGGACGTCGACGGCGTTCAAGGCCGCCTGTCCCGCCTCGACGCGGAATCCCGCTACCGCTGGACCTGCTGGCGCTGGTATTCGTTGCGCTTCATCTGCAGGTAGTCCTGCCGTTCCACTTCGTGCAGTTGCTGCGGATATTGCTCGGTGGCGTCGAACCAGCGGGCGAAGCGTTGATCGGTCGATTTGTCGAGCGTGCCAAGGTACGCGTCGATCGCGAGGTAGTAGCGCATCGTGTTGCGTTCCAGCAGGCCGCGCACCCCGCCGATATATTTCGGCGGGGTCGACGGCTGCGTCGCGTCGACGGTAAACCCGACCTTGTCTCGGCCGATCGTGGCCAGGTAGGTCTTCATCGCCATTCGCCCGATCGTGCCGAAACCGTACCCGTACGTCAGGTGCAGGAACGTGCGGTTGCCACCCACCGGCACCGCTTCGAGCGAAATGCGATAGTCCTTGGTACTCATCGGCCCGCTGTCGGCCGTGAGATTGACCTGGAAATAGTCCGGGGTCGCGGCCGCCACGCGGTAGCGGAACTGCACGCGATACGTGTCGTCGAGCTTCTGCTCGATCTTTCTGCCGACGTTGACGTCAAGGACAGCACCGCCGTCGCCCGTCGACGCATGGCAATACTTCGTGTTCAGGTGCAGGATCAGCACGTCGCACCAGTTGGCCGGCCCCTGGCCAGGGTCGTCGAGCTTGCCGCTGACCGTCGCGAACGGATAGTCGACGACCGCATAGATGTCGCCCTTGAGTATCGAGTTCGTCTCCGACGACTCGAGATACAGCGGACGATGGAACGGGTTCTGCTTCAGTTGCTCCGTCAGCCCATGGTAGCGGTCGAGCAGGGTTGCGCCGGCATCCGCGCCGAACGCCAGCGCGCTCCAGCCCAGGCAGCATGCAGCGACGACGGTTTTCCACCCGGGCCGGTTGGGTCCGGCCTTGCGTAGGCGTTCATTCGGGATCATTCAGTGCTCCGGGTGTCCGCATCGATTTCACGCGCATGGTGAGTAGCATACGCCGCGGGATCGATTCCGTACCCGACATCCGTCACGCGCCGGCGTCGACGCTAGCGGGCGCGCTTCGCCGGCACCGGCAGCTGCGCGGCCGTGGTCCGGATCAGTTGCGACAGCCACTCGCGCTCGTCCCACCGCTCGCCTGAAATGACGAAGTGCGGTTTCGCGGCGGGATACGGCCGGCCTTCCTCATACTCCCCGAGAAAAGCCTTGCCGCCGGGTGTCGGCTTGACGAACAACTTGTCGTCGCAGACGAGCGCAACGACCTTCCCGTCGCAGTAGATCGCGTACTCGCCGAACATCTTCCGCGCCGACACGGCGCCGGCCGCCGATATCTGTTCGACGATGTAGTCCGCCGTGCTCTGGCTGGATGCCATGGTTCTCTCTCGATTGACTTGTTGAAGATGCGCATTGTGAGCCATCCGTGACGACGTCGATCGTTCATCGTGCTGGTTCATCCGTTCCCGGACAGTGTTCGAGGGCATTGATCATGGAGCAAACATCTCAAACGGGATGACACAAAATGCTTCTTTTTGATGGAACTCGTTTCCGATGCATCATTCCAGAAATACAATCACAGGGAATTTCGCCCGGAATCGCACCTGTGCTGCGGCCCGGGAGCACATTGGGTCTCGTCAAGAGGATCGGTCATGGGGCGTCCCACCATCAAGGATCTTGCCGCCGCTGCAGGCGTGTCCGTCGCGACAATCAACCGGGTCATCGGCGGATCGGGCAAGGTCAGGCAGCAGACGATGCAACGGGTGCTGGAAGCCGCCGAGCAGATCGGCTTCTATGGCGTCGGCGCGCTCCATCACCGCGTGGCGCAGGCACGCGAAAAATACCGGTTCGGCGTCGTCATCCAGTCGCCGCATCACGCATTTTCCAACCTCGTCGCACGCAGCCTGAAAGCTGCGGCCGAGTCGTACGCGGACAGTCACGTCAGCCTGCAGATCGAGCACCTCGACGACCTGTCGCCGGAGCAAGTATCGACGAGGATGCTCGAACTGGGCGAGGAAACCGATGCGCTCACCGTGCTGGCCGCCGAGCACCCGCTCGTGATCGACGCGATCGACCGGCTCTCGACCCGAGGCGTGCCTGTCATCGCGCTGATCTCGTCGCTGTCCGCGCATTCGAACGTCGGCTACGTCGGCCTCGACAGCTGGAAGGTCGGGCGAACCGCCGCCTGGGCATTCGCGCGCATGTGCAGGACGCCGGGCAAGGTCGGCATCCTCGTCGGCACGCACCGCTATCGTTGCCACGATCTGTACGAGAGCGGATTCCGCTCGTACTTCCGTGAGCTCGCGAGCGATTTCACGCCGCTCGAACCGATCTCGACATTCGAGTCGGACACGATTGCGCGGGAGTTGACGGAAACGCTGCTGCGCAGTCAGCCGGACCTGAAAGGGATCTATGTGTCCGGCGGCGGCATCGGCGGCGTGATCGCCGCACTGAGGGCCAGCGGGCAAGGCGGAAAGATCGTCGCGATCGGCCACGACCTGATGGATTCGACGAAGAGCGGGTTGCTGGACGGCACGTTGACGATGGTCATCTCCCACCCGTTCCAGTCGATTGCGAACGAAACCATCGTTGCGATGATTCGCGCGCGAAAGGCCGGCAGCGAGATCGGACGATATGCGGCGATCGTCCCGTTCGACATCTACACGCCCGAGAACATCTGACCGGGCGTCGTCGATCGCACCATGCCACCGGGCCGGACGCCGTGCGCGTTCGGCCCGGTCGATGGGGTCACCGGCGCGTCACGCAATCGTCCTGCCGATGCTGCACGACGGCACGTTCCCAGCACGCCAGCACCCATTCGCGCATCTGCCGCGCGTCGTCCCATCGATTCGACCGGTCCTGACCGTCGCGATCGGATATCGCGTAGGGTGCGGGACCCAGTTCACAGGCAAACGTCAGGCTGTCGTCGTCGCTCGCGCGCGCCAGCCAGTAGCCGAATCCCCTTTCCCACCAAGCGAGAAACTGATCCACCCATGGCCGGTAGCATTCGAAGCCGATCTCGAGCTGGATCTGCTCGGACGACGCAACACGCCCGTGATACGCATCGGCGTGCTTCAGGATGCGGTCGACCAGCGCATCGTTGCGCGGCGTCGGGGGCACGTGGATCTCCTGCCCGCAGACATAGTGCGACAGGTCGGCCAGCAACGGCAGGCCGGGCACGCGGTCCAGCAATTCGCGCGTCGTCCAAAGGTCGTTCGTGATCGTGTTGCGGTGGGTTTCGATCAGGACCGGGACACCGTATTCGCACGACAACCTCTGCCATCCTTCGACGATCGGTACGGCCGCGTCGGCATTGTACGGCCGCACGTCGCCCTGCACGACCAGATGATGGATCCGGTATCGGCCGGCCAGCTCGAGTGCAGGCCGCAAATCGTCGACCGACTGCGGAAATGCGGCGCCCTCGATCACGAAACCGTAGTCGAGCGCCTGTTCGATCCAGCACGCGACGTCCGGCGCCGAATGGAAGTGCGCGGACACGCCGTCGAAGCCCGCGTCCCGGATCATCGAAAGCCGCTCCGGCATCGACCACTCGGCGCCGTGTCCGGAACGCACGCGATCCATTCCCCAGATCGATTGCAATACATGAAATTCGGGCATGTCGATAGCCTCTCTGGAAGTTGATACGTCGGCCCCCATTCGCGCGTTTACGCGCGAAGCAGGCTTTTCAGACTGACTGCCGGGTCCTGCAGCGCGTCCGGCGACGGACGCGCACCGCGTGCGATCAGCATCTCCGCCAGCCTGATTTCCCTCGCGACGCCGTTGCCGGTGCCGAGGCCGCTTGCCGCGACCAGGCGACCGTCGTCCGCGAGCTGAAACAGCACGTCCGCGTCGTTCGACAGGCGGCGCGCGACGCTCGGGCGAGCTGGATCCGGCATGCCGGCGACCTGCAGGCCGAGGTCGTACTGATCGGACCAGAACCACGGCACGGCATCGAACGCCGCATCGTCACCGAGCATGGAACGTGCCGCGTGCGCGCCCTGGTCCTGCGCATTCCGCCAGCTTTCGAACCGCACATGGGCGCCGTTCGAATGGCGGGACGGCACGCGCGCGCAATCGCCGGCGGCGAACACGTTCGGGTCCGACGTCGCGAGCCGCGCATCGACGACGATGCCGTTGTCCGATGCAAGCCCGGCCCGCGCGGCCAGCGCCGCTTCGGGCACAACGCCGATCGCGGCCACGACGACGTCCGCTTCGACGGCCGTTCCATCCGACAGCGCGACGGTGTCGCCGTCGATCGACGACACGCCCGCATCGAACCGGAAGCGGACGCCTTCATCGCGATGGCGTGCGAGCAGGCGCTCCGCCAGCACCGCCGGCACCGCGCGACCGAGTGGGCGCGGCCCGGCCTCGATCACGGTGACGTCGATTCCCGCCGTCCGGAGCGTCGCCGCGAGTTCCATGCCGATCAGTCCCGCGCCGATCAGCGCGACGCTGCGTGCACCCGCGGTCAGGCGGTACAGCGCCTGCGCGTCCGGCAGCGTGCGGAACGGCAGTGCCCGGTCGCCACCGGGGCAACTCAGCGGCCGCGCTCGCGCGCCGGTCGCGAGCAGGACCTTGTCGTACTCGATGCTGCGTCCGTCGGTCAGCCGCACGCACCGGTTCGGGCGATCCAGCGCGTCGACCTCGACGCCGCACAGGTACGCGATGCCCGCAGCCCGAAGGCGCGCTTCGTCGCACACCAGGCGATGCCGGACGCCTGCCTCCGTGGGCTTGGACAGCGGGGGGCGTTCGTACGGCAGCCCCGGTTCGCTGCCGATCAGCACGATGCCACCGAGCCAGCCGCGCTCCCGCAGTTCGAACGCCGCGCGCGTCCCGCATTCGCCGGCGCCGATGATCACGATGGGCGTCACGTCACACCTCGATGAAGACGCGGCCGTCTTCGACCTTCGCGGCATAGACCTTCAGGTTCCGGCACGCGGGCGCGCGCGTCGCTTCGCCGGACCGATAGTCGAACTCGCCGCCGTGCTTCGGGCATTCGACCGCGTAATCCATGACCAGACCGTCCGCGAGATGCACGGCTTCGTGCGTGCACAGTCCGTCGGTGCAGAAGTATTCGTCGGCAGGGCTTCGGTAAATGGCAAAGGTGCGCCCCGAATGATCGAAGCGGATGACGCCTTCGTTTTCGATATCGTCCGCCGCGCATGCATTGATCCATTGAGCCATCGTGCTTTCTCCTCGTCTTCGTTGTCTCACCCGGCGCCCGTCCCGCGCACCGGCGTATTCGTTGAATGAATGGTTTCCGGCGCTCAACCGGCGTTCACACGCGCCTTCTTCCGGCTGAAGCGCGCCTGCATGAGCCGGTCGCCGTCGGGCGAGCCGTCGTGCCAGGAGCCGAACCACTTGTCGAGCGGAAAGGTGCCGTTGTCGCAATAGTTCACTTCGAAGTACTTGTGATGCAGGTAGTGGGCGTACGCGTGACTCTTCCGGGCGGACTGCTCGCCGATCTCGAGGCGGTCGAAACCGATATGGCCAACCACCGCGCCAAAGCCCGCCAGATGGAAGAAATAGACAGCAAGGAACGGATGCGACGGCACGGCCAGGACCCAGAGCGCGACGCCGAAATACACGGCGGACTCCACCGGATGCATCGACAGCGACGACCACGGCGATGGATTGACCGAGTTGTGATGCACCGAATGCACCCACTTGTAGAGCGGGCCCCAGTGAATCGCGCGATGGACGAAATAGAAATGCACTTCGTGCACGACCGGCGCAAGCAGCGTCAGCATCAACAGGTACAGCGGCCGGTCGTGCCACTCGACCATCGGCGTCAAGCCGTTCGCGAATGCCCAGAGCAGCCCCGCTTCGATCGCGGTGCCGATCGGCACCGACACGAAGCAACTGCGGATGAAGTTGTCGAGGTTCTGGCTGCGAAACCAGAACACGTCGGACGGCTGCTCGGCCGGAAACTTGTGGTTGTACTTGAACCGGCGTTCCTGCACGCGCTGCCGATAGTAGCGGAACTCGAAAAAGCCGAAGAACAGGAAGATGCCGATCCCGTTCGCCGCGAGCAGCTTCAGGACCCATGCCCAGCCGATCGTCTTCATCGCGGACAGGTCGGGCACGACGAAATGCCACCAGAGCAGTGTCGTCGCCATGATGAAGAAGTTCCATGGCCAGACGTGGCCAACGATCCAGCCGAGGACCTTGCGGACGCTCAGCGGCCGCTCCCAGAACGGCGCGAGGCCCAGAGGTTGCGAAGGCGCCCAATCGCCCCGCTTGTTGCGCGTGCCGAATTGCAAGTCGTCCATAGTCTCCACTCTTCGTTTATTGCCCTCGAATCGCGAGGTGCGTTGTTGCCGGGTGAAGAAACTGTAGGGCGGCACATCAAATTACTCCATCCGATTTCTCTCTTTTGATTTCAAAAAATATCATTTTGAATCATCTATTGAGGCTCGCAATGACCTGTTCGATTCATTTCGCGCACCGGACGTTTCGCGTACCGACGACAAACGATCGCGGCGATCCGGCGACGGATCGACGACCCCGGCCGACCGTGATGGCGAAAAGGAAGTCATTGGATGGCACACATGGACTCATGTGTGAGCCAGTCACCTGGCGACGGCGCGTCGGTCGCATTGATGCGACCGACGCGCGGAAATGTGTGCATTGCGCTGCGACGCAAGCGAATGCGTCGAGTATCGGAACAGACGAAACGCAATCTCAGGGGGCGTGACACGCGCCCGGAGACCGGGCGCGCAGATCGGCATGCGCGGCGACGATCAATTGCGTCCCACGAACGTTTTCAGGTTCGCCGGTGTCACCAGCACGAACGGCAGGTAGGTGACCGAAGGCACCTTCTCGCCATGCGTGAGCTTCAGCGCGGCGTCGATCGCGCCCCGCCCCTGGCCGGCCGCATCCTGGAATACCGTTGCTTTCAAATCGCCCGCCTTCATCGCGGTCAACGCATCGCTCGTCGCGTCGATCCCGGCAACGACGGTGCCGTTCAGCCGTCTGGCCGCCTTCAATGCCTGAATGGCGCCGAGCGCCATCTCGTCGTTGTTCGCGATGACGGCGTTGAATTTCAGCCCGCTGCTCAGCCAGTTCGAGGTCAGGTCCTGTGCCGCCGTCCGCGACCATTTGGCACTCTGCTTGTCCACGACCTTGATGCCCTTGCATGCGGGCGTCGACGTGACCGCTTCCGCGCTTTGCGTCCGTTCGCGCGTCGCCTGATGCGCCAGGTCGCCGGTCAGGATCGCGACGTTGCCATTGCCGCCGAGCAAACGGCAGACCTCCTGCATCTCCAGCGTCCCGGCCTCCGACTCCTTCGACCCGACGAACGCGACCTTCGGCGGCAGCGTGCGTTCAGACGGCATCAGGTTCAGGTAGACGAGCGGGATGCCGGCCGCCGTCACCATCTTCGTAATCTTCGGACTGACGTCCGTATCCACGAGACTCACCACGATCGCATCGGCCTTCTGTGCAATGAAGTTCTGCACCTGCGAAATCTGGCGCCCGACGTCCTTCTGCGCGTCCTCGAACTGCAGGTTCACGCCCTGCTTCGATTCGCCGTAGTGCTTCATGCTGTTGCGCAACAGCGTCGCGAACGTGTCGTCGAACGAATACATCGTGACGCCGATCGTCGTCGCAAAGGCAGGTGCCGTGGTAACGGCCAGCGACGCGAAGGCAAGGGAACGGGCAAGTTTCGTCAATCGTTTCATCGGAGTCTCCATCGTTCGTATAGGTCGAGCGACGGTCGAGCCGTCGCCGGGTCGTGCGTCGGGGCAGACGGCAAATCGGATCGAACGCAGGAAGCGCCGCCGATCAGTCCCGCGCCGAAGCACGGTCAAGACTGTATGGCAGCCGCTGATCTCATATCAACGAACCGGGAGCGGGTTCGATCGAGATAGTTTCATTCCGGATCATCAGACAGAGCACAAATGAGACAATCGTTTCATTCATCGAATTGCTGGCGCCGGAGATCGACACGTTCTGGTCGCGATATCCGCACGCCTCCTGGCCGGCTGCCACGTTCAGCACGAGATGGATGCCATGGTTCCCGCTCGGTTCATACGTTGAAGATGCGCATTGCGAACCGTCCGTGACGACACCGATCGTTCATCGTGATGCGCGATCAGCTCCGGGTCGCGTTCGCGCATATTCAAGCTGCAGCGCGACAAAATCCGCTGTCGCATCGCCATAACGCGACGCGATATCCGACAACACGGCGGACGGCGTCGCGCATCCGTCGCAAGCGTCATGAATTGGCAGACGGGCGTGGTGCGGGCCGTCCGCCTTCTGCGTCACGAGACGCAGCCCGTGACGGGAGACGACTTCGCCCGACGCATGGGTCGCGACGACCTCGGCAAGCGACGTACGCGCCCATGCATCGGCCGCGAGCGCGACGGGCAGTTCGTCGAAGCCGTCGTCGAGCGGCAGATCGAACGTCTCGTGGCGCCAGAATGCGACGCGATTGCCGAGTGCCGTCGCGACGACGCGCGCGCTCAGCCGGAACGCACTGCTGTCGTGGACGTCGCTCCACGTCGCGATGCCGAGCCGCGCGGCGGTCACGCGCGCCACCTCCGGGCCGGCGAGCCGTTCGACCAGCGTGAGGGACGCGGGGATCGACGCCGACACGCCGCTCGTCGTCATCACGTCGCCGTCCTCGACGTAGCGGCGATCGCCGATCCAGACAGTATCGGGAAAACGGCGGCGGAGCGCGTTCCGCGAGTACCAGTGCGACGTGGCCATGCGATTCGCCAGCAGGCCCGCGTTCGCGAGCACCTCCGCGCCGTCGCAGATCGCCACCGTCACCGCCCCGGCGGCCGCCTGCTTACGCAGCCACGCGAGCACGACCGGCTGGTCCGCGCGATGGAGCGCCGGCACGATCACGACATCGGCGCCGGCAGGCGTCGCCGCGTCGAAACGTTCGAACGTCGTATCCGCCCGCATGCGCAGCGCGGGCATCAACTCGACGAGCCCCGTCCCGCTCGACACCGTCACGACATCCGCTGCGCCGGACGTCTTCAGAATCGCGAACGGCACGATCAGGTCCGTCGTCTCGGTGCCGGCGTTGTCGGCCACGATCGCGACCAGCGGACGCGGACGCCCGTCCTTCGGCGCCGCGATGGACAGCGGCCGCGCCACGTGCTGCGACGGGTCGCCAGCCGGCGCAGCCATGCCGGCGGCAGGCCACGCGGCGCCCGCGCACCACGCGGACAGCGCCACCACCGCCCCGATCAGAATTCGCCACACGTTCCCTTGCATCATCCATCCGTATTCGTCGATTGCACGTCCGGAAAATTACATGGATCATGTTCGCCGCCACAAGGACAAAACCGCCGCACTTCTCGCCATGCCGCCCTCGACACCCTCCGCGCGCGACATCGCCGTCATCGGCTTCGACGGCGTCCAGTCGCTCGACATCACCGGGCCGATGGAGGTGTTCGCCGTCGCGAACCGATATCTTCCCGAGCACGCGATTCCGTATCGGACGATCCTCGCGTCGCGGCTCGGCGACGACATCGTCACGCACGCCGGCCTGCGCCTCGCCGGCCCCATCGCACTCGCCGCGCTGCCTGCCGATCTCGACACGATCATCGTCACGGGCGGCAGCGAGCAGGCGCTGCGCGAGGCCGCATCGGATGCAGGCGTGTTGCCGTGGCTGCACGAACGCACCGCGCACACGCGCCGGATCGCGAGCATCTGCACGGGCGCGTTCGTGCTCGCGGCCGGCGGATGGCTCGACGGCCGCCGCGCGACGACGCACTGGAACGCGTGCGCGCTGCTGCAGTCGCTGCGTCCCGCGGTGAAGGTCGAGCCGGACGCGATCTTCGTCGACGATCCGCCGTTCTACACGTCCGCCGGCGTAACGGCCGGCATCGACCTGTGCCTCGCGCTCGTCGAGGCCGATTGCGGCGCCGCGACCGCGCTTGCGGTCGCGCGCGAACTGGTGCTGTTCATGCGCCGTCCGGGCGGACAGTCGCAGTTCAGTGTCGGGCTCGACATGCACGCCGACGCCACGCCGCGCATGCGCACGCTGCTCGCGGAAATCGTCGACGATCCGACGGGCGACCTGAGCGTCGCCGCGCTCGCCGCACGCGTGCGCATGAGCGAGCGGACACTGGCCCGCGCGTTTCGCAAGGAGACCGGTCACGCGCCCGCCCAATTCGTTCAGGCGGCGCGCATCGAGCGCGCGAAATCCCTGCTCGAGCGCTCGGATTGGCCGCTCGACAGGGTCGCCGAGCGCGCCGGCTTCGGCAGTGTCGATGCGCTGCAACGCGCGTTCGCGAAGCAAGTCGGCATCGCGCCGCGCGACTATCGTGCGCGCTTCGGCTGCCGGCGCTCGACGCGCAATCCGAGCACATCGGCGTAAATGTCGAGGGAGCGCCGGACCGACTCCGCGACCAGCCGCGCAATGCCCGAGTAGTCGCCGCCCACGCACGCCTGGTCCAGCGCGTCGCAGTAGGCATGGCGATCTTCCATCCGCATCAAGGCAGGCGGATAGCCGGACTTCAGCAGCTCGACATTCAGCAGCAGCCGGCCGGTCCTGCCGTTTCCGTCCACATACGGGTGGATCTTCACGAATCGCGTGTGAAGCTCGGCCGCACGCACGACCGGATGCATGGACGCTGCACTCGCATACCAGTCGACGAGCGCGGCCAGTTCTGCCGGCAGATCGAGGAAGTCCGGCGGTGTCGTGCCGGCGCCCGAAATCGACACGTTCCGATCGCGATAACGGCACGCCTCCTGACCGGCCTCCACTTTCAGCACGAGATTGTGGATGTTCCGGATCTGCCACACCGACAGCGCCTCGCGCGTGGCGACGATCTCGTCGACATAGCGTATCGCTTCGCGGTGGTGCGTCGCCTCGCAGTGCTCGCGCAGCGACTTGCCGCCGAGCGGCATGCTTTCGAGCACGACGCGGGTCTCGCGCGGCGCCGGCGTGTTATCCGCAATCGCATGCGGACGGGACGCCCATTCGCGAACCAGCCTGTCGCGCAACGCAGCCAGCGCCGGCGGCGGGAGCGGACGCGCAGCGTCGAGCTTCAGCTTGTCCGCGTCGATTGCTTCGAGCAGCGTCTGTAGGGACGAGTCCATCGTATCGAGCGACAACGACACCCTTATCCGCGCATGGTCGAGCGCCGACGCGCGGGATCACATCGCGACGCGGATCGGGATCCGCCGTCGGCCGAACGGCAAACCGAATTTTTCGAACCGCCCCGCCACCGGCATGCGGCACGCGGGACACGCACCGTCGGCCGTCAGCCGGTAATCGTCGATCCGGTGCCAGTCGCGCACGATGAGGGCCGCGCCGCAACGGGGGCAGAACGTGGTGTCGCCCTCGACATCGTGAACGTTTCCCGTATAGACATACCGCAATCCCTCCGACAGCGCGATCTCGCGTGCGCGGCTGAGCGTCGCGGGCGGCGTGGGCGCGATGTCGGTCATCCTGTAGTCGGGATGGAAGGCCGTAAAGTGCAGCGGCACGTCCTCACCGAGCGCCTTCACGATCCACTGCGCTTCGGCGCGAATTTCGTCATTGCCGTCGTTCTTGCCCGGTATCAGCAGTGTCGTGATTTCCAGCCAGACACCGGTGTCGTGCCGCAGATACTGAAGCGTCTCCAGCACGGGCGCGAGATGGCCGCCCGTGACCCTGACGTAGAAATCCTCGGTGAATGCCTTCAGGTCGACATTGGCCGCGTCCATCGTCGCGTAGAAATCTCGCCGCGCCTGCGCGCCCATGTAGCCGGCCGTCACGGCCACGGTCTTGATGCCGCGCGCGTGGCAGCTGTCCGCGACATCCATCGCATATTCGGCAAAGATCACGGGATCGTTGTAGGTGAACGCCACGCTCTTGCAGCCGCATCGCTCCGCCGCCGCGGCGATGGCGTCCGGCGTGGCGGCGTCGGCGAGCGTATCCATGTCGCGCGACTTGCTGATGTCCCAGTTCTGGCAGAACTTGCAGGCCAGATTGCACCCTGCGGTTCCGAAGGAAAGCACGCTCGTGCCGGGATAGAAATGGTTGAGCGGCTTCTTCTCGATCGGGTCGACGCAGAACCCCGACGAGCGGCCATAGGTGGTCAGGATCATCTGGTCGCCGCTTCGCTGGCGCACGAAGCAGGCGCCGCGCTGCCCTTCGTGCAGGCGGCAATTGCGCGGGCACAGGTCGCACTCGATGCGCCCGTCGTCCAGAACGTGCCAGTAACGGCCGGGGTAACACGAATCTTTCATACCAATCGAGCAATCGATGGGCGATGGCTCGAATGACATTATCGACCCGTGGGGCGGGCCGCGTCACCGATTTGACGGTGACGGTTGCTGCCTGCGTATTGCGTACCCGTGGGGACATCCGCAGCGGGTGCGTCTTTGAGGTCGCCACGCTAGAATTCATGTTGCTGCGCGCATTGCTGTGGCGACAGGCGCGCAGCGCACCTATCGAATTCCTTCGCGCCGGAGGATGAACATGCCGACCTATCAGTACCGTTGCCAGGAATGCGGCGAAACGTTCGAACATGCGGAACACGTCGCGGAGCATGCGACCGTCCAGCTGAAATGTCCGAAGTGCGGGAGCGACAAGGTGGAACACAAGCCTGCACCATTCGTCGCCAAAACGTCCCGAAAGAGCTGAACCGCCGCGTCTGCCTCGATGAAGGGGCCGGATGTCGGCCGCCTACTTGTTCCCGAACGCCCCGGCGATCTGCCGCGCCCGCTTCACGTCGTCGCCGTGCAGATAGATCGACGTCGTCGAGATCGACGCGTGACGCAGATTGTCGCGCACGGTGGTCAGTTCGGCGCCGCGCGCGAGCGCGTGGGTCGCGTGCGTGTGGCGCATCCAGTGCGGGCTCGCCAGCCGCAGTTTCGCCGCGAGTGCCGGGTTGTCCGGCTCGACAATGTCGGCCGTCTGCGCGAAGAAGCGCTGCATGACCTTCCACAGCCGCACGCTGGTGATCGCGGCGGCACCGTCCTCGGCAAGGCTCGGGATCAGCGGCGTCTCCGGGCGCCAGCGGCTCGGCGTGACCGGCAACCGGCGCGCGACCAGATGACGGTCGAGCGCCGACCGGGCCAGCGGCGGCAGCGCGACGCGGGCCGCCTTGCGACCCTTGCCGATCACCTTGATCCATACATCGCCCTGTACGTCGGTTTCGATGTCGCCGAGCGTCGCGCCGACCAGTTCGCTCGCGCGCAGGCCCGTCGAATAGCCGAAATCCAGAATGAAGCGCAGGCGCTGCGCGGCGCCTGGCTCCCAGCCGTACGATAGTTCGAGCCCGTCGGCGATGGTCCTGACGAGCAGCCATTCGCCTTCGGTAAACGCATGCGACGTATCGAGGACGTTCGCGCCGCGCGTGTCGCGCACCTTGACGCCCGCGAACGGATTCGCGAGCAGATAGCGCTGCTCGATCAGCCAGCGGTACAACGCGCCGAGCACGGTCAGCGTGTAGGCGGCCGACCGCGCGGACAAGGCCCCCGAGAACGGACGCCAGTCGGGCGCGTGGCGCGGCCGGACGGGCCCGACCCAGCGTTCGTGCGGGCTCGGGCGGCGCAGGAACGCGCGGTACGCGACCGCATCCTCGGTGGTCAGCGACGACAGCGCGCGGCCGCGCTCGACGATCGCCCACAGGATCAGCCGCTCGGCTTCCTTCCGATAAGCGCGCTGGGTGGACGCCGACTCGTGCAGCGACAGCCATGCCTGGACAGCCGCGTAGTCGTTGTCCGCATCGAGCGTGCTGGTCGCGCGCGGCGCGCGGAACGTGCCGGCCGAGCCGTCGACCTCGTGCGGCAGCCGCAGTTGTTCCCACGGCACGATGCCGCTGCGCTGCGACACGGCGACGAGCGCCCTCGCCCGTTCCGTCAGCGCGGGATGCGCGGCGAAGAACGCCTCGATGCGTCGCGCGCTGGCCGGGCCGAGGCCGGTGATTGCCTTCCACCACTGGCGCCGGCGCGGAATCCGCACGGTGAGATCGGCGAGCGTCGCGATCCCGTGCGCACGCAGCGTGGCGACGGCGCGCGCGGGCAGCCAGTCGCCGATGTCGTCGCTGATCTGCGGTGTCGGTATGCGGGCGTGACGCAGCGCCTCGATCGCTTCGCCGACCGCTTTCGCCTCCCGCAAACGCTCACCGTCGGGATGCGTCAGGACATCCGCGACATCGCGGCGGCCGACTTGCCGCGCAATCTGTACGAGACGGCGGCGAATCGCGCCGATGACGCCGCGGGCCGACCGTCCGTCGCCGAGGCGATCGGGCAGATAGCGCGCCACCGCCTGACGGATGGCCACGCCGGCGTACCACGCGCGCAGTGCAGCCAGTTCGTCGGCGCCGGGGAAGCCGGCAGGAGCAGGATCAGTGTGAGGGAGCGGCTTCGGGGATGCGTGCATGGCCGCCAGTTTGACACAGGCCCGCACGGAATTGCGGTGTCGTGAACCAGCGCCTTGAGGGGCGTGCCGCAGACCTGCAGCATCTCATAGAGAAGCGATACATGGTCGGGTCGGTCGGCACGCGGTCCTGACGGGTCAGTGGAAGAACAGTTCCCGCATGCCGAAGGTGTGATGCGCTTCGGCAGCCATCAGCACCAGCAGCACCAGCAGGCACAGCGGCGGTATCAGGATCGCGTACACGAGCGCCAGCCGCTCCCACATCATGTGCATGAAGATCGATACGATCAGCCCGGCCTTGGCGATCATGAGCACGACGATCAGCGTCCAGCGCAGCAGGCCCTGCACGCGGAAGTAATCCACCATGTACGACATCGTGCTCAGTACGAACAGCAGCCCCCAGATCTTCAGGTAGAGGCCGATCGGATGCTGCTGGCCGTGCGCGGCGTCGGGTTGATGGGCGGGATCGGTGTGATCCATGGTCGGCCTCACCACAAATAGAACAGCGCAAAGATGAACACCCACACCAGGTCGACGAAGTGCCAGTACAAGCCGGCAATCTCGACGATCTGGAAGTTGCCGTGCTCGGTGAACCCCGGCTGCAGGATCTTGCGTGCGATCAGCAGCAGATAGATCACGCCGCAGGTCACGTGAAAGCCGTGGAACCCGGTGATCATGAAGAAGCACGCGCCAAACTGCGCCGCGCCTATCGGGTTGCCCCACGGACGGATACCTTCATGGACGATCAGCTTGGTCCATTCGAAGGCCTGCATCGACACGAAGGTCGCGCCCAGCAGCGCGGTCGCGAGCAACAGTGCGGCGGCACGCGTTGCGTTGCGCCGGTAGCCGAAGTTGACGGCCATCGCCATGGTGCCGCTGCTGGTGATCAGCGTGAACGTCATGATGGCGATCAGCAGCAAGGGCACATCCACGCCGCCCACGGTGAGCCCGAACACCTTCGAAGGGTCCGGCCACGGCGCCGTGGTCGAGATGCGCACCGTCATGTAGCCGATCAGGAAGCTGCTGAAGATGAAGGTGTCCGACAGCAGGAAGATCCACATCATCGCCTTGCCCCACGGCACCTTGAAGGCCTGGCGGTCGGCCGACCAGTCCGTGACGATGCCGCGCCAGCCGTCCGGCCCGGCGTCGGTGGGCGTGGTGGCCGCGGATTCGGTGGGGAGCGTGGGCGTGGTCATGGCGCGGCTCCATACAGCGGCCCGCAGATGGCGGCGACGATCGCTGGGGTGATCCACCACATCGCCGCGAGCAGCACGAGCCAGACAGCCAGCAGGAAATGCCAGTAGATCGCGCACAGCGCGATTGCGCGCTGGGCCCGGAAGGGGTCCGCGCGCTGCAGAAGCGCGATCGTCACGGCCCAGGCCACCAACCCGCCCAGCACATGCAACCCGTGCATGCCGGTGAGCAGGTAGAGGAAGCTGTTGGAAGGATTGACGGCGACGGTCTGCCCGGCTGCCGACAGCATGCGCCAGGCGGTCAGCTGCCCGATCACGAACACGGCCGCCAGCACGCCGCCGGACACCAGCCACGCCGCGCGGTGCAAGGTCATCTGCCGGGCGCGCTGCATCGCCATGCTTGCCAGCACCAGCGCGCCGGTGTTCCACCACAGCAGCGCCGGATGCGGGATCGGCTGCCAGTCGGGTTCGCGCATGCGCATTGCATAGGCGAGCAGCAGCAGCGAAAACAACGTCGTTGCCACCGCCATGAAGACGATCAGGCCGATGCGGCTCGCGTTCGGCAACACAGGTGGCGCGCCAGGACCGAACGGGCGTGGCAGTGTGGTCATTCGCGTGCCTCGCCGGGTTGAAGCGTCGGGTGGGCCGGTTCAGGCGCCGTCTCGGGCGGCTGGTTTTGCGGGATGAAGTCTTCCTCATGCCCCGGCGGGCTGTATTCGTACGCCCAGCGGTAGACGACGGGCGGCGCGGCGCCCCAGTTGCCGTGCACGGGCGGCGTTTGCGGCGTCTGCCATTCCAGCGTGGTGGCACGCCACGGGTTGCTGTCGGCACGCTCGCCGCGCACCAGGCTCCACGCGAGGTTGTACAGGAACAGCAACTGCGCCGCCGCAACGATCAGCGCAACGACGGTGATGAACGTGTTGAGCGTCTGCGCCGAATGGGGAATGAAGCTGTAGCCCTCATATGCGTAATACCGCCGCGGCATGCCCAGGATGCCGAGATAGTGCATCGGGAAGTAGATCGCATAGGTGCCGACGAAGGTGATCCAGAAGTGCGCGCGCCCGAGCGTGTCGTTGAGCATGCGGCCCGTCACCTTCGGATACCAGTGGTAGATGCCGCCAAACACCACCAGGATCGGCGACACGGCCATCACCATATGGAAGTGCGCAACCACGAAGTACGTGTTCGACAGCGGAATGTCCACGCTCACGTTGCCGAGGTAGAGCCCGGTCAGCCCGCCCAGCACGAAGGTGCTGATGAAGCCGATGGCAAACAGCATCGGCACGGTCAGGTGGATATCGCCGCGCCACAGCGTCAGTACCCAGTTGTAGACCTTGAGGGCGGTCGGGACGGCGATGATGAGCGTGGTGGTGGCAAAGAAGAAGCCGAAGTACGGATTCATGCCGGCGATGAACATGTGGTGCGCCCAGACCACGAAGCTCAGCACACCGATGATGATGATGGCCCACACCATCATCTTGTAGCCGAAGATGTTCTTGCGCGCGTGCGTGCTGATGAGGTCCGACACGATGCCGAAGGCCGGCAGCGCGACGATGTAGACCTCAGGATGCCCGAAGAACCAGAACAGGTGCTGGAACAGCAGCGGGCTGCCGCCGGCATGCTTGAGCGTCTGCCCCATCGACACCACGGCCGGCATGAAGAAGCTGGTGCCGAGCGTCCTGTCGAGCAGCATCATCACCGCCGACACGAACAGCGCCGGAAACGCCAGCAGCGCCAGGATGGTCGCCATGAAGATGCCCCACACCGTGAGCGGCATGCGCATGAGCGTCATGCCGCGGGTGCGTGCCTGCAGCGTGGTGGTGACGTAATTCAGGCCGCCCATCGTTGCCGCGACGATGAAGATCGCCAGCGATACCAGCATCAACACGATGCCCCATTCCACGCCCGGCGTGCCCGGCAGGATGGCCTGCGGCGGATACAGCGTCCAGCCCGCGCCGGTCGGCCCGCCCGGCACGAAGAAGCTCGCCGTCAGCACCAGCACGGCCAGCAGGTAGACCCAGTAGCTCAGCATGTTGAGGAACGGGAACACCATGTCGCGCGCGCCCAGCATCAGCGGGATCAGGTAGTTGCCGAATCCGCCCAGGAACAGCGCCGTCAGCAGGTAGATCACCATGATCATCCCGTGCATGGTGACGAACTGGTAGTAGTGGTTGGCGTCGATGAAGCTGAACTTGCCCGGAAAGCCGAGCTGCAGCCGCATCAGGTCCGACAACACCATGCCGACCAGGCCGATGGCGATGGCCGTCAGCGAATACTGCACGGCGATGACCTTGTGGTCCTGGCTCCAGACATAGCGTGTCCAGAAGCTTTGCGGGACGTGGTCGGTGTGCGCGTAAGGCATTGCATCTGCTCCGCTAGGGATTCGTTGCGCTGCTGGCGGCCGGGCCGCCCAGCGATTCGATGTAGGTCACCAGCGCGGTCAGCTCCTGGTCGCTCAGGTCGAAGGTCGGCATGATGGGTGAAAAGCCCTTCACGACGCGGGCCTTCGGGTCGCGGATGAAGGCGCGCAGATAGGCTTCGTCCACCTTCGCGGTGCTGCCGTCGGCCATCGTTTCGGTCTTGCCGTACAGGCCCTTCCAGGTCGGGCCCACGCGCGGACTGCCGTCCACGGTATGGCACGCGACGCAGCCCTTCGCCGCCGCGAGCGTCTTGCCCTGGTCGGCAAGCGCCTGCGCGCTGCCGCCGGCAGCGGTGGCCGCGGCCTGCACCCTGGCCTGCTGCCGCTGCGCGAACGTGCTCTGCTGCGCCAGCCAGCGCGAGAACGATGCCTCGTCTTCCACCACCACCACGCCGCGCATGTTGGAGTGCCCGATACCGCAAAGCTGCGCGCACAGGATGTCGTAACGCCCTGCCTTGGTCGGCGTGAACCAGAAGGTGGTCACCATGCCGGGCACCATGTTCATGCGCGCACGGAACGGCGGGACATAGAAGTCGTGCAGCACGTCGCGCGACCGTGCCAGGACCTGGATCGGCCGGTTGAGCGGCAGGTGCACCTCGGGCGTCTCGATCAGGTAGTTGTCACGGCCGTTGGGGTCGCCGGGGTTCAGGCCGAAGGGGTTGTCGTTGCTGATGTAGCGCACGTCCGTCGTGCCCAGCTTGCCACCGGGGCCCGCAAAGCGGAAACGCCATTGCCATTGCTGGCCGAGCACTTCCATCTGCAGCACGTTGCGCGGCGGCCGTATGTAGTCCGCATAGACGAAGAGCCCCGGTGCCAGCAACGCTGCCACGCCGACGGACGTCAGGCCGATCAGCCACCATTCCAGCCGCTTGTTGTGCGGCTCGTAAACAGCACGATGCCCGCTGCGGTGGCGGTAGCGCACCAGCGCGACCACGATGAACAGGTTGATCCCGACGAAGAGCGCACCGGTGATGACGAGCGTGATCGTCAGCATGTCGTCCATGCGCACCCAGTTCGACGCGATCGGCGTGACCCACCAGGGACTGGCAAAGTGAAACCCCACCGCCAATACGATGATCAGGAACAGGGCAATCGCAAGCGCCATAGCCAACCTCGCTGCGTGTCACGCGCTGGAGCCGCTGACAAAATGCTACCGGCATCGTCGTGCCGCCGCCTTGTCGTACTTCTGTACTGTCTGCGCCGGCAAGTCTCGCCACGACCGCGTCGCCGAGTGTTGTAAGCGGCTCTAAAACAAAGGTAGTCCTCTCCTTTGCGCCGTGCAAGGCAGCGCAAAGGGGAAGCGCGCCCCATATACGGATCGCGCGCATGGAGGCTTCACTTGCTGCGATGCAATGCAAAACGGCCGCCTTCGGCGTCGGTTGCCGAGGCGGCCATCACCCGCGTGCGCCGGGTGTTCAGGGTCTGTTCACGTGTGCGACGTGCGCACGTGAACAGACCCTATCGGTGCAGCGGGAAAAAACCGCGCGTCACTGCGCCGCGTTCCGCTTGCGCCGTTCCAGCATCGCGTAAGCGGTGGCCGTGACCGCACCGAACAGCAGGTTTGCCAACAAGGGGCCGGAACCTCGCTCCGAGACGAACCATGGGAACACGGCCGTCATCACATAGAAGTTCCACACGTACGCGACGATCCCGAAAACCACCCCGACGATTGCCGCCATGCCCACACTCGAATCGAAGTGGAACGGCGCAATGATCGCTGCGAGCATCATCCCCATGATGGCGCCGAGCGCGTAGTGCAGTAGCAGCGCCGTCGCCACGATGCCGAAGCTGAATTGCGACATCTGTTCGAGCGCACTCCGGCCCATCACCATCGCCGCGATCTTGTGGACCGGTTGCCACGGGCTTTCATATAGCACCATGGTCGACCAGAAGAATTCGAGCACGATCACCAGGGCGCCACCCGCAAGACCGGCCACGGCGGCGGCGATCCAGTCGGGACTGCGCCGTTCCCAATGGTGTGATTGAATGTTCAGTTCCATACGACCTCCTTGCTGACAGTTCGACTTCGGCACTCAGGGACCGAAAGCGTCACTCGCTTGGCTTTAGCGTCACTCGCGTCAGAAGTGCGTCCCTTATCCGATTCAGAATGGCAGATATGAGTGCCAACGCAAGGTGCAAAAACCCTGCGCGTTGCATGGCACCACGGCGTTCTGCTCGAAGTTCGGCATCGGCGTGCCGTCGATGGCGGGGGCGTCGATGAAGAGAAGCCGGCCGGGATCTGGCGCCCATGAACCGCCGCGGGAATCGTGGACGCCGGTTGGTTCAAGTTGATGCGGGCACGACGGTGGTTCAACTTGCCAAGCAGACGCCATGCGGTCAAAGGGTCAAATGGCTGCTTGAGGTCGACAAACTCCGGTCGCCCCGCCCGAAAGCGGTCATCTGTCGGTGCGTGCGCCCGACGGAGAGAACGAGTGCGCTCTTTGAGGTGCTCATAAATCGTGATGTATTGATAACTTTTCTTATCTCGATGGCACGATGTCGAAGTGAAACTGGGCGGCCCAAAAACGCGGCGCAGTCGTGAGCGACGAGTCGAATCGGCACTGGTTCGACTAGGGTCGCGTGAATTCACCGAAGTGGTCGGAAGTCCGTCGATGGCCTTCCGAACAGAGATTGCGCGTGCTGCCTTTCCTCGCTACCGGCAACGCGACAGCGCCGCTATCGATCGCGTGCAGGCGGCTGCGGATTGTTCACCGGATTGGAGTCGAACTTTGTCACGCGCTCTATTCCGTCGTTGCCGACCAGCGCCAACAGCGCCGATTCCAGCGGATCGGCAGTCTGCCTTGCGTAGACCTCATCGCCGCCGACATAGACCGTGAAGGAACGCAGATATTTGGCCTTCTTCTCCGGATTCGCGATCGTCTCCCTTGTCCATTCGTACAGCGGGAATTTTTCCGGGCCGAATCGTTCTGCTTCGCTAACATAGTCGGCGAAAGCGTCGAACTGGCACTTCAAGGACGCGTTGTGAGCGCGCAGGACATCACGAAGCGGCCCGTGCGAGCTGCACGCCGTGTCACCACGCAACGCCGCGGCGAGGTTCTCCGAGACCGCGATCCTGAGCTGAAATTGCCATGTGTCTGCCACGATGTTTGCCTCGCTGGCGCAGTGATCAAGAGAGACTTTGGCGCTTGTCCGGAATGCATCTTATCCGGCGGCATCCGTGCCCACTCGAGCACCGGGAGAAGCGTCGGGCTCGCCGAGCGGGTCGTCCGCCGCGCAAAAGGCCGTACCGCAGGCAGCACCTAGCACGTGACGTGCAGAATCGCGTTGGTTCCGCGAGCATGCTCCTTCAGCCTCGCAATGGCTTCCTCCGTCGGCACGATAACCAGTTCGACCTTCCGGCGCTCTGCCTCTTGCTTCACCTGATCCATCACCGGCAACGCTCCGGTGCCCGTGCCGATCACGAGGCACCGGCAATTCCATGGAATGGCCTCGGCCGTCGACAGGGGTGTATGTCCGAACGCTTCGCGGAACGCCTTGGATGGTTTCTTCTTGCGTTTGCGAACCTGTCCGCGGTCGATCACGACATCATGCTGGTAAGTCACACCGTCTATGCGGATGGAACCAAAGGAAAATGCATCGAAGCGCATACCCGCCTCCCCTGCTCCTGTACCGGCCGTCATGCGTTGCCCCACGGCCCAACGCGTTCTTGGCCGGCAATAGGATTATAGGTTCGAGGCTTCATCGCGCCGCACCCACCGATTGCCGCACACCGCTTCTGAATGCTGCCACCCCGTATCACGGGCGCGCTATTCGTCAGTCGTTGCAGAACAAGTTCGGGCGGTCCGACCGACGGGAGCGCAAGGCAACTTGCCTCTTCGTCGGTGACGCGTGAAAACCGGGGTACGGCGCGGATAAGCGTTCCGCTGGCCTCAACAAAGCGAGTCGACCAGCAATGTCGGGCTGGATCTCCACAACCCGGTTTCTGTCTGGCAATCGCAATCAAGACATCCCGGTCATGCACCACCATGCCGCACAAATAAAATTGAATTCAATCACATTTTTAAAATGACAATTGACATATTAAAGTCACATTTCAATCCATTAACGTACATATTTTTTTAGCAATTTAATAATGATTTCTCAAACATGAAATTCAAGCAACCGCAATGCCACCAACAACCCGAAGCCGTACCGGGAAAGTACTTAGAGCATTCCCCTCGTGCACCCACTAGCCTAATGAAAGACGACATTCTTCCAACATTTAAAAATAAAAACAGATATCGTCCGGCGGTACTTTTCCATTAATAGCTTTGTTAAAACAACATTAAAAACGAGGGGCCACATCCCAGAGCGGTCATTCTGTTTTTCCTGAGGCACTTAGCATTCGTTCCCTGCGCTTCGCGGCATGGAGGGGTCTCCTTGCGCGCCGTGCAAACACATATGAGTGAGGAAGCCATGTCAGAAATTCAGGACAGCTTCAGACTGGAAATACCGCTCGACGCGTCCAGGATCGAAAACTTCAAGCCCGACCGGCCCGTCAGGGTGCTCGTCCAGGGCGGCAACGTGCCATCACAACTCGTCACGCTCAATGCCGACGGCAAAGGCAGCGCGACGTTCATGCTCGACAGGAAGCCACAGTCATTGCGCGTCATCCTGGGGCCGGAGAGCGCGTCCGATGAGGACCTTGCCGGCCTTCAAACAATCCACGTCGACATTCCGGCGCGTCTTTGGGGAGGCAAGCGCGAACTCGTCTATCCGCCGATCGTCATCGGGCCGTATTACTGGTACTGGTGGCTGGTGTGGTGCCGTGAATTCGTGATCCGCGGCAAGGTCGTGTGCGCAGACGGCAGCCCCGTACCCGGCGCCAGTGTCTGTGCGTTCGACGTCGACGTCTGGTGGTGGTGGTGCAGCAAGGAACAGGTCGGCTGTGCCGTCACCGACGCGAATGGCGCGTTCGAGATCAGTTTCCGATGGTGCTGCGGCTGGTGGCCATGGTGGTGGTGGGCGCGGCGCGCATGGCATCTGGAGCCGTCGCTCGCAAAGATCATTCTGCCGGCGCTGCAGGCCGATCCGTCGATTCCGCACATTCCGCTGCCCGATCCGGCGCCGGACCTGTCCATCTTTCACCAGCTTCTGCCAGGGGATCCGCCACTCGCGGCGACGGTCGGACGGGCCGCCGCCGGGCAGTCTGCGCCGGGCGCATCACACGCATCGCTTGCGTCGGCGTCGTTGCCCCGGACGGCCGCACGCTTTGACCTCACCCAGCTCGATCATCTGCAAGCCCGCCTGAAGGCGCGCCTTCCGGTCATTCCCGAGCTCGAACGCTTCTGCCTGTGGCCGTGGTGCCCATGGCATCCGTGGTGGGACTGCGAGCCGGACATCATCTTCCGCGTCACGCAGCGCTGCGGCGACCAGAGCCACGTCATTGTCGACGAGACATGCTGGAATGCCCGCTTCAACATTGCCAGTCCGCTCAACGTCACGCTGGTCGCCAATGACGAAGCGTGCTGCATTCCGCCACACCACGATTGCTCCGACGGGAACTGCGTCGTGCTGACCCAGGCATGCAGCGATCTCGCGGACAACATTGGCGGCAACACCGGTGCGCCCCCATCGCCGCTCGGATATGCGAACCCGGGGCTGGTGTCGATCTACGGCGATCGCCCGTATGGCGGAGCCGTCAGCCTGTACGGTACCGCCGAATGCATGACCGGCGTGGACTACTACGCGTTCGAATGGTCGGCCGACAACGGCGCGACATGGAACGACATGCCGCCTGCGGCGGCGGGCGCCTTCACGCGCACCTATATCGACCTCGGGCCGTTCACCTTCACCAACGTGAATTTCGCGCCTCAGGTCATCAACGGCCAGAACGTATTCGAAACGCTCGATCACTACGAGGTCAACAACCCGCCCGCCAATTGGGGAACGCAGCGGATCTGGGTCGGCTTCAGCCGCGACCAGTTGATGAACTGGCTGACGGAGAACAATTTTTCCGACGGAACCTATCGCTTGCGCGTCAAGGGATGGAATCTCGTGGCCGGCAATCTGGTCAACGGGCACACGCTGCAGAACTGCGGCCAGCACGGCGACAGCGACATCGCGCTCACGATCGACAATCGCTTTGTCGGCGGCGGCCCGAACGATTCGCACGGCAATCCCTGCGGCACCGGAACGGTGCATATCTGCACGGTGGAACCGGACACCGGATTCCAGTCGGTCACGATCCTGCACGACGACGGCACGCAGTCGCCGGTCATCGCCTGCAAGAGTGCGGCCATCCAGGACACCGACTGGCTGCAAATCGACTTCTGGGCCTATGATCCGGACGGCCACCTCGCGTACTACACGCTCGATGCGACGTACGGCGTCAACCAGTCGAACGATTTGCTGAGTCTCGGCGGGACCCTGTCGCCGTTGCTCGGCGGGGCCGTACCGCCGGCAGCGCAGGTCGGCCCCAACTACGGTGCCGCCAGCCCCGCAATCAGCGCGCTCGGCCAAGGCGCCGTTTCGCCGGTCTGGCGGGGTGGCGCGCTGCGGCTGCTGGTCAAGGCGAAGGATGCATTCCCCGAGCCGTGTTGCTATCAGCTCGAATTGCGCGCACACAAGCGCACGATCGTCAGTTGCGACTACAGCCTGTGTGGCCATGCGAACCTGAGCGAGTACAGCGTCATGATCATTTAGCGCCGTTGTCCGATTCCGAAGACGGTCGTGCAGGCGGATTTCCGTGCGCCTCTACTGGTTGATGCTGGGTGTACTCGCCGTCTGGCGAGTCACCCACCTGCTTGCTGCCGAGGATGGCCCGGCCGACGCGGTATTCCATCTGCGGCGCCGGCTCGGCGACAGTGTCTGGGGGCGGGCGCTGGATTGCTTCTACTGCCTGAGCATCTGGATTGCCCTGCCGTTCGCGATCGGCATCGGCGACACGTGGGGCGAGCGCGTGCTGCTGTGGCCGGCGTTGTCTGGCGGCGCGATTCTGGCGGAGCGGCTGGCACCGCGCGATGACGAGACGGACGACAACATCGATGACAAGGGGAAACGCCCATGACGTGCTGTGGCGGAAAGAGACGGCAGCTTTACGGCGCGCCGCCCGAAAAAGGCGCGATGCGTCGCGCAGCGCACTTCCCGACCGAACCGAACACGAACCCTGCCGCCGCACCGGCGAAGCCGGCACTCGTCGAATACGTCGGGTCGAGCAGCTTGAGCATCATCGGTACCGTGACCGGGAAACGCTATCGGTTCGAACGCACGGGTTCGAAGCAGCTCGTCGATGTACGGGATGCCGCCGCACTCGACAGCATTCCCTGGTTGAGACGCGCGGTCGAGCACGTTCCCGATCGCGCGTGACCGTCATCGCGGGCCCGTTTGACGGAGCAAGCGTGACGCAGCAACCGGGGGGAGCGCACGCTCTCCTGTCGAGCGTGCATTTTCGGCATGCAATCTTGTCAAGGAGACCACCATGTTCGAGGCTTATCACGGCGTCACCGGTGCGCAGCATCAGACGCACTTCGACCAGCTCTTCGCGAAGGGTTACCGGATCATCTCGTTGAGCGTGTACGGTGATCCGCATGATCCGCGCTATGCGGCGGTCTGGGTGCTGCGGGCGGGCGCCGCGTGGGTCGCGGTCCATGGCGTGGACGCGTCCGGCTATCAATCGTTTTTCGACACGTGGACCGCCAAAGGATTCGTACCCGTGATCGTTACTGCGACCGGGCCGGCGAACGATGCGGTGTTCGCGGCGGTCTTCGAGCAGGGTATCGCCGGCCCGTGGCTCGCACGGCACGGCGTGATGTCCGGCACCGAAACGCAAGCGGGCACGTTCCAGAACCTGAACGCCACCGCGCACGCGCAGAATCTGTGTCTGCGCTCGATGGCGATCTACGGCACCGCGAGCGATCGCCGGTTCGCGGCGATCTGGCATGCCAATCCCGGCCACGTGAAGTGGCACGTCCATCCGTCGGATACGGCCTCCGGCTATCAGACCACGTTCAACACCGAAACGCAGTTGCCGGGATACACGCTCAACGGCTGGCGCGCCGCCTACGTGACGCTGTCGAGCGATCAGATCTACTGCTCCCTCTTCAAGGACGACGTCGTCGGCGCCTATATCGCGCGTCACGGGATGACGTCCGCCGAATACCAGACCGAGTTCGACACGCTGAACGCCAAGGGCTTCTATCCGATCTGCGTGCAGGGTGGCGGATCCGGCGACCAGACGCGCTACGCGGCGATTTTCGCGCAGCGCGACATCCCGCTCGCGCGCGAATGGACGGTCACCGGAAACGCCGTGCCGGCACTGGCCGGCTTCGATCATCTGATGCAGACCTTCATGCAGGCGAACGCCGTTCGGGCCGCGCAGTTCACGCTGTCGAAAGACGGCGTCGTGAAGCTCGCGCGTGCGTATACGTGGGCGGAGCATGGCTATCGCATCACGCAGCCACACGACCGGTTCCTGCTCGCGAGCTGCAGCAAGATGTTCCTCGAGGCCGCGGTGCAGGCGCTCTACGACGCGAAGAAACTGCAGCCGGCCACGACCGTCTATCCGCTGCTCGGCTTCTCGCATCCGGCCGATCCCCGCAGCGACACGATCACGATCCAGCAGCTCCTCGATCACATGGGCGGCTACGACGACACCAGCACCGGCTCCGGATTCGATCCGACGTACTCGATGCGCACGATCGCGCTCGCCGATGGGTTCAATCATCCGGTGGGCAAGCTCGACGTCGCGCGCTACATGTATGCGCGTATGCTCGACTTCACGCCGGGCACGAACACCAAGTACTCGAACTATGGCTATCTTCTCGCCAGTGCCGTCGTCGAGAAAGTCACGGGAATGCCTTATTTCGACTACGTAAAGGAGACCTTGCTGTCGCCCGCCGGCATCGCGGACGTCGCCATCTCGTCGACGACCGTCGCGCAATGGCCCGCGAACCAGGTCATTGCCGAGGACGAGGGTCTTGGCCTCAGTGCGCTCGATGTGACGTCGCCGCTGCTGGTGCCGACGGTCTACGGCGGTGACGGGCAGATCAAGGACGTCGCCGCGGCCTGCGCCGGCACTGCGGCGTCGGCGACGGCGCTCACGCAGTTCGTCCACACGCATCTCGTCTGGGGCAACGGGCCGCGTCCGGCGGACGGCGGAAACTGGTGGCTGGGCCGCACCGGCAGCACGTACGGCGCATCGACCGAAGCGGTTTCGCGCAGCAACGGCTACGATTGGGCGTTCGTCGTCAACACGCGGAACTGGCCGCCCCAGGTGTCGCCGACGCTCGACGACTTTTCACAGTCGATCGACAAGCTGATCAATGCCATGCCGGCGATGGTGCTGGAGCCGATAGATGCTGTTGCGGAGGCGACGATCAAGTAACGGGCGCGGGCGGCGTCCGTCGGCACGGGGCTCGCCGTGACGAGCCCGTGCCGATTCCGTCGCGAGTCGACTTCTGCCGTATCGTCCGGACCATCCTGATGTTTTCGGAGATGCGCTACTTCGGTTTCGAATGTGACAGTTCTGGAGGAAAACCGGCCGGCAGCCACGGCTGCCAGACCGGATACCACGCACGCTGCCAGGCTTGCATCACATCGACCCACATCGAAAGCGGCGTGACGATCGGAAACACCCCCGACTGCAACAGCCATTGCGCGGCAGCGTCGAACGACGGCGTCGCCGTGATGTGGATCGTCATCGCTTCCGCGCTCTTGTCCGGAAGTTCGTGCCGCGTGATCTCGACATCGACCGTCGGCAGATGAGCCGTCAGTTTCGTGTGCCCCATGTTCGACCTCATGGTGATGCGGCCGCCAGCCATCGAGGCATCCGTCGCCCCGACGGTCCGGCCCGCCGCTCCTTCAGATATCGAAGTAAAGATAGAACTCCCACGGATGCGGGCGCAGCCTGACCGCATCGACTTCCCGCGTGCGCTTGTAGTCGATCCATGTCCGGATCACGTCGTCGCTGAACACGTCGCCTTTGCGCAGGAAGGCGTTGTCGTCTTCGAGCGCCTGCAGCGCGGCGTCGAGCGAACCCGGCACCTGCCGGATGTTGCGCGCCTCTTCCGGCGGCAGGTCGTAGATGTTCCGGTCGAGCGGATCGCCGGGATCGATCCGGTTTTCGATGCCGTCGAGACCGGCCATCAGCATCGCCGCAAACGCGAGATACGCATTGGCGGACGGGTCGGGACAGCGAAACTCGACGCGCCGCGCGCTCGGCGCATCCGAATACATCGGGATGCGCGCCGCGGCGGACCGGTTGCGCTGTGACATCGCCAGATTCACCGGCGCCTCGTAGCCGGGCACCAGCCGCTTGTACGAATTCGTCGTCGGTGCGCAGAACGCCATCAGCGCGGGCGCGTGCCGCAACAGGCCGCCGATGTACCAGCGGCACAGGTCCGACGTCAGCGCCCAGCCGCTCGCGTCGTAAAAGAGATTGCGTTCGTCGTCCCACAGGCTCTGGTGACAGTGCATGCCGCTCGCATTGTCGGCGAACAGCGGCTTCGGCATGAAGGTCGCGACCTTGCCGTGCTTGCGTGCGACGTTCTTGCAGATGTACTTGTAGATCATCACGTTGTCGGCCATCCGCGTCAGCGTCGCGAAGCGCATGTCGATCTCGTTCTGTCCGGCCGTCGCCACTTCGTGGTGGTGCACCTCGACCTGCACGCCCGCCTGTTGCAGCGTCAGCGCGATCTCGGAGCGTATTTCCTGCAGCGTGTCCTGCGGCGGCACCGGAAAATAGCCTTCCTTGTATCGCGCCTTGAAGCCGAGATTGCCGCCGCCGTATGCGCCCTCGTCACGGCCCGTGGTCCAGTCGCCCTCGGCCGATTCGACGTAGTAGTAGCCGCTGTGCTGATCCTGTCCGAAGCGGATCGAATCGAAAATGAAGAACTCGAGTTCGGGCCCGAAATAGCAGGTCGTCGCGATGCCGGTCTGCTTCAGGTAAGCCTCGGCCTTCTTCGCGATGTAGCGCGGATCGCGCGAATACGCTTGCCGCAGCACGGGATCGACGACGTCGCAGATCATCGACAGCGTCGGCGTGCTGCAGACCGGATCGATGAACGCGGTGGCGAGGTCCGGCCGCAACAGCATGTCCGACTCGTGAATCTCCTGGAAGCCGCGGATCGACGAACCGTCGAAACCGATGCCGGCGTCGAACAGGCCTTCGTGAACTTCGGGAAGCGTGATCGAGAAGTGCTGCCAGAGCCCGGGCAGGTCGGTGAACTTCAGGTCGACGATCTGGATATTGTTGGCCTGCAGCAGATCGATGACGTCGCTCACGCTTGCGGGGCGGACGACGCGATAGCTGCCCGCATCGACCGATACGCCGGGAGGCATCCCCGGTGTCGCTGGTGCATTGGGCATGGTCGTTCTCCTCTTCTGGCCCTTTGCCGATGGTCCAACCGTGGTGTGCGGGTGCGCGAAAGCCTCATCCGTCCGTGCGCACCGCGCGATCCGTCAGTGATCCTGCCTCATGCCGGTCAGGCGCGCCTCGCCGGCATCCCTTGCCGCCGCCGCGGTGCCGAACGTTTCTTCCGATACGAATGCACGCTTGAGCATTTGCGCGTCGAAATCAACGACCGAGATGACCCAGACAAACGCGCCCGCTTGCTCCGCGGTCTGCACGAAGGCGCGCACGTTGCCGGTAGTTTCCGCATTCATGGTGATCTCCCGAGAAAGAGTGAACGACTCGATCAGTCAGATGGACCGGAGCATCGGGCTGCCGCCGCCATTCCGCTTACGATTGAAGCGTGGCGGATGCATGCGCGTGCGTTATCGGGTGACAGCGGGCGACAACGCAGCGCGGCGCGCCGGGACCGGTTTGCATGCACATAGAGTTTAGGCAATGGATCCGCGCTCATCGCGTCAAGTCCGCTTACGCTGCGCGGGCGACGCGCCGGCAGCGGGCCGGGATCGGATCGGGAAATCGCGCGAGCGAAGGGCGCCGAGCAATCGGACTGCCGGGCCCGAGCGCAAGCGCACCCGGCCAGCCGGTGCGTCCGCGATTCGATCGCGGTCGCATCACGGCGGGAGATTCGCGACGGGCGATTCAAGGCGGCATGCCGTCGCCAAGGCTCGCGTCATCCGTGCGTCGCGGACACGACCTGCCCGGTAAAGTCTTCCACCACGCACTTGCGAAACGCCTGCGCGACGACCGCTGCATGCACGCCGCTGCTCGGATCGCGCCCCATTGCCTGAAGCGTTTCGGCGACCCACCCGGGACTGACGACATTCACGCGCAGCCGGCCTTTCAGTTCGAGCGCCGCCGCACGGGCGAACGCCTCCACGCCGGCATTGACGATGCTCACCGCCGCGCTGCCCGGCATCGGGTGCTGGGCGAGCAGCCCGCTCGTCAACGTGATCGACCCGCCCTGCCTGATGCTCGCGACGCCGCAGCGCACGAGGTTCACCTGCCCCATCAGCTTGTTCGCGAGGCTGAACGCGAAGTCGCCGTCGGCGAGCGTGTCGAGCGGCGCGAACCGGGCCGTACCGGCCACGCAGACCACCGCGTCGAGCGGCTCGGCGTGCTGGTACATCGTGGCGATCGACGCCTTGTCCGAGATATCCACCGTGATGGCCGACCCTTTGCGGCTCGCGCCGATCACGTCGTGTTCCGCCGACAGCAAGTCGACGATTTCCTTTCCGAGGAGCCCTGTCGCTCCGACGACCAGGATGCGCATACATCCTCCTATACTCACAGGTGGACGAACATCCATTCTGTCGCCGCGCCGGTGCGGACGCAACGCGATTCGGACGCGGAATGCGCGGCATGAGGATGCCGAACGGGTGCATCAGGGGACGTCGAATGAACGGAAACGGCGGCGGGCTCGAAACTCGGCTGGTTCGGGTGCACGGACGGGTTCAGGGCGTCGGGTACCGCGAGGCCTGCGTGCACCACGCGCGCGTGCTGAACGTGACGGGCTGGGTGCGCAACCGCATGGACGGCTCCGTCGAGGCAATGCTTCAGGGCGCCCCGGCGCAGCTCGCCGACATGTGCGAATGGATGCGCGATGGCATGTCCGCCGCGCTCGTCGAGAAACTCGAGGCGACGGACGTGCCGCCGCCATTCACGCGCTTCGACGCGTTCGAGCGGCTGCCAACGTTGTAGCGGCGGCCGGTATCGGGCGTGTTGCGCCGCGGTTGGTAGGCGCCCGGTCGAACAGCTGCAGGTGGACGCGAATCGGCCGGGCAACACCGGATAGGAGATCACTGATGGTCACTTCAACGTTGCGGCAGGCTTCCGCGGTAGTCGCCGCGCTCGTATGTGCGGGATCGATGACGCTCGCGCAAGCGGCACCGGTGTCGTTTTCCGTGCCGCTTGCCGGCGCGCAGGAAGTTCCGCCCGTCCAGACCCATGGCACCGGCACGGCCGATCTGACCTACGATCCGGATACCCGCGTCGTCAAGTGGACGGTCACGTTCAACGGCCTGTCGGGCCCCGCCACGATGGCGCACTTCCACGGTCCGGCGCCGGCCGGCAAGAATGCGTCGCCCTTGGTCTGGGTGTCGCAGAAAGGCGCGATGTCGACCGCGAGCCCGCTCAGCGGTCAGGCGACGCTGTCCCCGTCCGACGCGCAGATGTTCATGGACGGCGACATGTACATCAACGTGCATACGAAGGACCACCCGGACGGCGAGATCCGCGGCCAGGTCGTGCCGCCGAAGGGCAACTGACAGGATCGGCCGGGACTCGTGATCATGCGCTGCAGAGCACGGTCGCGTATCCCGGCCAACCTTCCATCGCGCATGCTCGGCATGCGGCTTCAGTTCACCTGATGCGCGATTCGCGCACTGTCGTTTTCCCTTCCTTTCAATGCAACTACATCGCATGGCAGCGGCCTGACGCCGACTGCCGTATAGAACAAAGCTATGCAATGACCAGGAAAACTATTTTTAGCCAATGAATGCCCGGTGCTAGGCTTGCATCGTCGTTCGATATCGGCCCCGCGCAAGCGCGCACGCATCGCCCGGCATCACCGTTTGCATCCGGAACGGACAACGTTCGACATGGTCCGGATCAGCCGCCCACAGGAGACATTTAATGAGCATTCCAAAACACTCGGATCGTCTTCCGAAACTCGCCGCGAGCGTCGCGATGCTTGCCGTCGCGGCGCTCGTCACGCTGCCCGCCGAGCCCGCCGTCGCGGGCGATGCCGTGGTGAACGTGTACAACTGGTCTGACTATATCGGCAAGGACACGATTCCCGGCTTCGAGAAGACGACGGGCATCCACGTCAAGTACGACAATTACGACAGCGATGACACGCTGCAGGCCAAGCTGCTCGCGGGCAGCTCCGGATATGACGTCGTGGTGCCGACGTCGAACTACATGGCCAAGCAGATCCAGGCGGGCGTCTACCAGAAGCTCGACAAGTCGAAGCTGCCGAACCTGAAGAACCTCGATCCGGTGCTGATGAAGATCATCTCGCAGGCCGATCCTGGCAACCAGTACGGCGCGCCCTATGCGTACGGCACCGACGGCATCGGCTACAACGTGCAGGCCGTGCAGAAGGCGCTCGGCGCGAACGCGCCGGTCGATAGCTGGTCGCTCGTGTTCGACCCGGCAAACCTGTCGAAACTGAAAAGCTGTGGCGTGTCGTTCCTCGACCAGCCCGTCGACGTGTTCGCCGCAACGCTGCAATACATGGGCAAGAACCCGAACAGCACGAACCCGGCCGACTACCAGTCCGCGTTCGACATACTGAAAAAGGTTCGCCCGTACATCACGCAGTTCAACTCGTCGGGCTACATCAACGACCTCGCGAACAACGACATCTGCGTGACGCTCGGCTGGTCCGGCGACGTGGGCATTGCTCACCGCCGCTCATCGGAAGCGAAGCGCTCGTTCGATATCGGGTTCAGCAACGCGAAGGAAGGCGGCCTCGTCTGGTTCGATGTGATGGTGGTGCCGAAGGATGCGCCGCATCCCGAAGCCGCGCTGGCCTGGATCAACTACATCGAGGATCCGAAGGTCAATGCGGGGATCACCAACGAGGTGTTCTACCCCACCGCGAACGCCCCCGCGCGCCAGTTCGTCACGCCCGCGGTGCTGCAGGACAAGGGCGTCTATCCGCCCGAGGACGTGCTGAACAAGATGACGCTGATGAAGCCGCTGCCGGCGGACATCCTGCGGCTCGAAAACCGCCTGTGGGCACAACTGAAGACCGGCCACTGAGCGCCGGCAGCGACGCACCGAACGTTGCGGCGCAGGGGGCGCTCGCCCCCTGCCCGCGTGAAGCCAGCCGCATGGCAAGCCGTCTGCGCTGAAGACCGTCACGCCGCGCAGCCCCCGTGTCTCCCGATTACAGCGTGTCCCTCGAGTCGCCCCGCGCGCCTCGAGCGGGAACGCTCATGCCTGCGATCCGCAAGGAACCACCACATCATGAACCCGACGCACTCCAACGGCGCCACGCCCGTGGCCCGCAACCCGGTTACGACGAAAGCGAAACCGGACGAATTCGTCCGCATCGAAAACGTCGTGAAGAAATTCGGCGACAGCACCGCCGTCGACAACGTGAACCTGACGATCGCGAAGAACGAGCTGTTCGCGCTGCTCGGCAGCTCGGGTTGCGGCAAGTCGACGCTGCTGCGCATGCTCGCCGGGCTGGAAACGGCGACCTCCGGCAAGATCTACGTCGACGGCGAAGACCTTGCATCGCTGCCGCCGTACCGCCGCCCGGTGAACATGATGTTCCAGTCGTACGCGCTGTTCCCGCACATGTCGGTCGAGTCGAACGTCGCATTCGGCCTGAAGCAGGAAGGCACGCCGAAGAACGAGATCAAGGAGCGCGTCGCCGATGCGCTCGCACTCGTGCAGATGAGCAAGTACGCGAAGCGCAAGCCGCATCAGCTGTCGGGCGGCCAGCAGCAGCGTGTTGCGCTCGCACGCTCGCTCGTCAAGCGCCCGAAGCTGCTGCTGCTCGACGAGCCGATGTCCGCGCTCGACAAGAAGATCCGCCAGAAAACGCAGCTCGAACTGGTGAACATCATCGAGAAGGTCGACGTCACCTGCGTGATGGTCACGCACGACCAGGAAGAGGCGATGACGATGGCGAGCCGCCTCGCGGTGATGAGCGAAGGCCACATCGTGCAGATCGGCTCGCCGAACGAAGTCTACGATTTTCCGAACAGCCGGTTCACGGCCGAGTTCATCGGCTCGACCAACCTGTTCGAAGGCCGCGTCGTCGAGGACGAGCCCGACCACATCTTCGTCGAGAGCGACGACCTCGAAGCGCGGATGTATGTAAGCCACGGCGTCACGGGCCCGCTCGGCATGCCGGTCGGCATCTCGGTGCGCCCGGAACGCATCCACGTGTCGGTGACCAAGCCGAGCTCGCAGCACAACTGGGCGCGCGGCGTCGTGTCGGACGTCGCATACATGGGCAGCTATTCGCTGTACCACGTACGCCTGCCGAGCGGCAAGACGGTCGTGTCGAATCTCTCGAGCACCCAATTGATGCGCGACGGTGCGCCTTCCTGCAACGACGACGTGTTCGTCTCCTGGTCGCCGGCGAGCGGCGTGGTGCTGACGCAATGAAAACTTCCACCCCCTCCTCCGCCGCGCAGGTCCCGTCCGGCGCCGTGGCCGCCGTGCCGTCCCGGCCGCGCGCCAGCCGCTTCGCCGCGCTATCACGTTTCCTGCGTTTCCTGCGTTTCCTGCCGTCCGGCCGCAGCGTCGTGATCGGCGTGCCGTTCCTGTGGCTCACGATCTTCTTCGCGGTGCCCTTCGTGCTGGTGCTGAAGATCAGCTTCGCCGACCAGATGATGGGCATCCCGCCGTACACGACGCTGGCGAGCATCAGCGACGGCGTCGTGCACTTCGCGCTGCAGTTCGGCCACTACGCGTTCCTGCTGCAGGACAGCCTGTACGTGGCGACCTATCTCAGCTCGCTGAAGATGGCCGCCGTGTCGACGGTCTGCTGCCTGCTGATCGGCTATCCCGTCGCGTACTACATCGCGCGCTCGGAACCCGCCACGCGCAACATGCTGATGATGGGCGTGATGCTGCCGTTCTGGACCTCGTTCCTGATCCGCGTGTACGCATGGATCGGCATCCTGAAGGACGACGGCCTGCTCAATCACACGCTGATGGCGCTCGGCCTGATCCACACGCCGTTCCGCCTCTATCACACCGATATCGGCGTTTACATCGGCATGGTCTATTCGTACCTGCCGTTCATGGTGATGCCGCTGTACGCGCACCTCGTGAAGATGGACCTGACGCTTCTCGAAGCCGCGTACGACCTCGGCGCGAAGCCGTGGGTCGCGTTCACGAAGGTCACGCTGCCGCTGTCGAAGAACGGAATCATCGCGGGCAGCCTGCTGGTGTTCATCCCGGCGGTGGGCGAGTACGTGATCCCCGAACTGCTCGGCGGTGCCGACACGTTGATGATCGGCCGCGTGATGTGGAGCGAGTTCTTCAACGACATGGACTGGCCGATGGCCTCCGCGGTGACCGTCGCGATGGTGCTGCTGCTGCTCGTGCCGATGGCGGTCTTCCAGTATTACCAGGTCAAGGAGCTGGAGGGCTCGAAATGATCAAGCCGAACAAACCCCTTTCCACCGGCGTGCTGACGCTTGGTTTCCTGTTCCTGTACATCCCGATCATCAGCCTCGTCGTCTACTCGTTCAACGAATCAAAGCTCGTGACCGTATGGTCGGGCTTCTCGCTGAAGTGGTATGCGGCGCTGTGGCAAGACGACGAACTGCTGACGGCTGCATGGCTGTCGCTGAAGATCGGCCTGATGACCGCGTTCGCGTCGGTCGTGATCGGCACGTGGGCCGGTTACGTGCTTGCGCGCTTCGGCCGCTTCAAGGGTTTCACGTTCTTCGCCGGCATGATCAACGCGCCGCTGGTGATTCCGGAGGTGATCCAGGGCATCTCGCTGCTGCTGCTGTTCGTTGCGATGGAACAACTGCTCGGCTGGCCGAAGGGCCGCGGCGTGATCACGATGTGGATCGGCCACGTGATGCTGTGCGTGTCCTACGTCGCGATCATCGTGCAGTCACGCGTGAAAGAGATGAACAAGTCGCTCGAGGAAGCTGCGCTCGACCTCGGTGCAACGCCGTTCAAGGTGTTCTTCCTGATCACGCTGCCGCTGATTTCGCAGGCGCTGCTGTCGGGCTGGCTGCTGTCGTTCACGCTGTCGATCGACGACCTCGTGCTGTCCGCATTCCTGTCGGGTCCCGGCTCGACCACGCTGCCGCTGGTCGTGTTCTCGCGTGTGCGCCTCGGCCTGAATCCGGAGATGAACGCACTCGCGACCCTCTTCATCACCGCCGTGACGATCGGCGTGATCGCCGTGAACCGCTGGATGCTGATCCGCGAGCGCAAACGCGCACGCGACCTGAAAGCGGCGTTCGCGGTAGCCGACAGCCCGCAAGCGTGTCCGCCGGCACCGCAGCCGGACGCTACACGTCACGCGCTCGATACCGCACGCGCATAGGAAGCCCCCCTCTATACGGCATGGAAGGAGAATTTGAATGAGAAAGAAACTCATCTGTCTGATGGTCGCCGGAAGCCTGCCCGGTTTTGCCGCAGCCGAATCGACGAGTGACCAGATCAAGACGCTGCAAGCCGAACTTCACGCACTGCAGAAGGAGATGAACGCGATGCGCGCGCAGCTCGCCGCGAAGCCGAAGGCGGCCGAAGCCACGCCTGCCGCCGCGGCGCCGGTGGACGAGTCTTCGCCGGACTACGGCAAGGCGCCGGCTCAGCTCACCAACGACGACGTATCGGCGATGAAGCAGCAGATCGCGAACCAGCAGCTCAAGGTCGACTCGCTGAGCGACGCCGCGAACACCGGGCCGATCGCGGGGCTGTCCGTCACCGGCTACATCGATCCGACCTACATCTATAACCGCGCGGCGGGCACGTCGTCGTTCCTGTTCGCGAACCACGAGAGCGCATACAACTACTTCAACAGCACGTTCGGCGACCTGTACCTCGACATCAAGAAGACCTTCGGCGTCGGCCCGATGGCGCCGTCGGCCGAGATCACGCTGATGCCGAACCGTGGAAACGGCATCACGCTGCTGCAGAACAAGCATGGCTCGCTCACTGACAACATCCTGAACACGGCCGTCGTCAACGTGCCGCTCACCGCGACGACGACACTCGTCGCGGGCCTGATCCCGAGCTTCGGCGGCTACGAGGTACAGCAGTCGAACCAGATGCTCACGCTCACGCACAACCTGCTGTACGACTTCTCCGATCCGGGCAGCTACGTCGGCATCGGCGCGAACTACACGAAGGGCAACTGGGCGTGGAAGTTCTTTCTCGGCAACGAGCAGTACCGCACGTACGGCGCGGTCACGCAGACGGGCACGAATGCGCTCGGCGATCCGATCACGATCAGCAACCGCATCCCGACCTTCACCGCGCGCGCGGACTACACGTGGTCGAGTGCGCTGGATCTCGGTGGCTCATTCAACATCGGCCGGCAGACGCTGCCCAGCGCGATCGACTCGAACGGCGTCGTGCATTACGGCGTCGGCGGCAATGCGCCGCGCTCGGGCGGCACGTTCTTCTTCGGCGAGCTCGACGCGACCTACACGCTCGCGGACGTGCAGTACAACGCTGAACTCGACTACGGCCAGCAGCAAAACGCGGCGTTCAACGGCGGCAACGCGCAGTGGTACGGGCTGTCGCTGCTCGCGCACCGCAAGTTCACCATGCCGGTGGTCGGCCGGATGGGCGCGACGCTGCGCTACGACCTGCTCGTCGACAGCAAGAACGGCGGCGGCGGTGGCGGTATCGTGCTGAACGGCAACGGCATGGATCCGAACAACGGCTTCGGCGTCGACTCGGACTGCCTCGCGACGTCGAAGGCCGGCGGCGGCATGGGCTTCGAATGCAAGGGCGCGAACCGTCAGGACGTCGCACTCGACCTGCTGTTCTACCCGACGCAGCAGATCACCGTGAAGGTCGAATACCGGCACGACTGGGCGAACAACAAGGTGTTCCTGCGCAACGACGGCTCTTACGCCAAGAACAACGACCTGCTCGCCACGCAGTTCATTTACTCGTTCTGATGCTCGTTCGGCCGGCGCCTCGCGCGAGGCGCCGGCCCGGCGCAGGCGCTTTGCGTGCTGTCGGCCAGTTGGCGCCGCAGATCGTCGCGAAGCGCCTGCGCCATTTCCGCATCGGACGCCGATGTCCCGATCCCCGCAGCAGAGGTCCCCATGGCGTTCTATACCTTGCGACAGCTCAAGTACTTCGTGACGACGGTCGAGGCCGGCAGCGTGGCAGAAGCGTCACGCCAGCTGTACATCGCACAACCTTCCGTGTCCAGCGCGATCAAGGGCCTCGAGGAGAGCTTCAACGTGAAGCTCTTCATCCGCCATCACGCACAGGGCGTGTCGTTGACTCCCGGCGGCATGCGTTTCTACCGAAAGGCACAGGAACTGCTGCGCATGGCGCACGAGTTCGAGCAGAACGCTCTGGCCGACAACGACATCGTCGCCGGGCAGGTCGATATCGGCTGCTTCGAAACGGTCGCCCCGCTCTACCTGCCGCAACTGGTTGCCGGCTTTCGCGAGCGCTATCCGGGCGTGAACATCCGCATCCGCGACGGCGACCAGCAGGAGCTGGTGCAAGGCCTGACCGCCGGCACGTTCGATCTTGCGTTCCTCTACGATCACGACCTGGACGGCACCATCGAAACTGAACCGTTGATGCCGCCGCAGAAGCCTTATGTGCTGCTGCCGGGAAACCATCGCTTCGCCGGGCAGGCGCAGGTCTCGCTGCGCGACCTCTGTCCGGAGCCGATGATCCTGCTGGACCTGCAGCCGAGCCGAACCTACTTCGTCAGCCTGTTCCACGACCTGGGCCTGACGCCGAACATCGTATTCGGTTCACCGTCGATCGAGATGGTGCGCGGGATGGTCGGCCAGGGATTCGGTTTTTCGCTGCTGGTGACGCGCCCGCATTCCGAATGCGCGTACGACGGAAGGAAGGTGGTGGCAGTCGATATCGCGGAGCCCGTTGCGAGCTCAGGGCTTGCGAGTGCCCGACTCAGGCGCGGGCAGTTGACGAAGCCCGCCCAGCTCTTCCTGGAATTTTGCCGCGAGCGGTTTGCCGACATGCATCAGGCGTCGCCGGCGTAGATGCGCGGAGTGGCAGGCCGACGGCAGGCATGGCGACGCGCCGTGTCGCCGCCACTTCGCTGCCCGCACCAACCGACGGCAATCGGGCGCCGGCCGCGACACCGGGGGCGCTGCCGGCAATCCCGCGCTGTCCGGTTTCAGGGGCAGCGCCGGATGACGGAGAAGGTCATGTCCCGCTTCTCAGTCCCGCTTGTCAGCCCTGACTCGGCTGCCAGCCGTCCGGGACGACCGCGATCACGTCGATTTCCATCAGCCATTGCGGCTGGCCCAGCGCACTCACGACGAGGCCGGTGGAAATCTGGAACACGCCCTTCAGCCACTTGCCGACCTCCTGGTACACCGGCTCGCGATAGCGCGGATCGATCAGATACGTGGTGGTCTTGACGATGTGAGTCAGATCGCTGCCCGCCTCTTCCAGCAGTTGCTTGACGTTCTTCATCGCCTGCTCGGCCTGCGCGCGCGGGTCGCCAAGACCGACCAGCCGGCCTTCGAAATCGGTACCGACCTGGCCGCGCACATAGACCGTGTTGCCGGCACGCACGGCCTGGCAGAGGTCGTTGTCCAGCGACTGATTCGGATAGGTATCCTTTGTATTGAACATGCGGATGCGGGTATGAGTCGGCATCAGATTACTCCCACTTCGTTGATTTTCTGAACATTCCGTTCCGCGCACGCGCAATCGGATGCTTCCGCTCGATGAGCTTGCACGTCACGATGCGACGCGTCGCGATAGGACAGGTATTTGCGCTGCGTGGCGATATGGTCGGCAATGTGCCGGGCATCGTGCCAGACGCCCCAGATGAAGGCGGAGCCGCGGCGCGACAGCCACGGCAGCCCGAGGAAATAAATGCCGGGCTCGCTCGAAATGCCGCGCTGATGCTTCGGCTTGCCGCTTGCGTGGAAGGCGTCGACGTGCAGCCAGCCATAGTCGACCGCATAGCCGGTCGCCCAGACGATCGACGTGACGCCGGCCGCGACGAGATCGAGCGCGAGAACCGGATCGGTCACGCAATCCGGATCCGGAAGCATGATGCGGGCATCGGGTTCCGCTGGAAGATCGAGGCCATTGCGGGCGACATAGGCGTCCGCCGCATCCAGCAGCGACAGGTAGTTCTCGTCGCCGCGGGCGATGTTCTCCGCCAGATCCTTTTCGAACGTCACGACGCCGCCATCGAACGATTTCGTCAGGCCGACGAGCGTGACCCCCTGATACGCAAGACGCCGGAAGTCGACGGTATGGCCGCCGCGTGCACCGCTCACCGCAATGGTGACGTGCTCCCTGCCCGGCCGCGTGACTTCGGCGTCCCATTCGCCCAACACGCCCAGCCACCAGCAGAAGTCGCGGTTGCGATAGGCGCGCGGCGGACGATCATGCGCGCCGACCGACAGATAGACCTGCTTGCCGGCACGCTGCAGCTCATCCGCGATCTGCACGCCCGATGACCCGGCGCCGACCACCAGGACAGCGCCGTCGGGCAGTTGCCGGGGATTGCGATAGTCGGCGGAATGGATCTGCGTAATGCTGTCGACTTCGGGTGCAATCGGCGGGATCACCGGCCGCTGGAAAGGTCCGGTTGCGACCACGACGCGATTGGCCTCGATCACGCCGTCGGACGTTTCGATCGTGAAGCCCGGCCGGTCGGCATTGCGCACGACCTTCGTCACTTCCACGCCCGTGCGGATCGGCGCGTTGAACTTTGTCGCGTACGCTTCGAAATAGTCCGCCACACGATCCTTGGATGCGAAAGCGTCGGGGTCGAGATCGTCGAACTCGAGACCGGGGAAGCGATCGTGCCAGGCGGGACCGTTGGCGACCAGCGAGTCCCACCGTCCGGTGCGCCACCGCTCGGCAATGCGATCGCGCTCCAGGACAAGGTGCGGCACCCCGAGTTTGCCGAGGTGTTCGCTCATCGCGACGCCGGCCTGACCGGCGCCGACGACAAGCGTATCAATCGAGATTTTTTCAACTGTCACGACTCATTCCTCCTCCAGGACGGTTCGGGTCGGTCATGGCCTCGTCGTCGATGCGGATCGCTCGTCCGTCGTGCATCGCCGGACAGTCGCCTGTCCGATCACCGATCTGCCACGCTTGCGACTCTGTGGGTTGGGTCAGGTTCTATTCTGTTCAGCGCCGGCGGTTTGCGAAACGATGATTTTTGTCGTTGCAGGCCAGGAAAAAGCTCCTGCTCCGGCAGCGCGAGGCCTGCGGCCGCGCCGCGTTACGCCGCGGCGAAGCCCCTCCCGCGCGTGTGCTTCATGCGCCCTTCCTTCATGTCACCGATATGGCATCCTGAGTATTTTCCGCGTGGCGCCGGTCGTCAGACGGCGGCAATAGGCTTCACGTGCCCGGGGAAATGCGTGGCGACTTTTTCGAGAAACTGCAGACATCGATCGAGCTGATCGAGTTCGACATATTCATCGGCCTTGTGACCCTGCGCCATCGAGCCCGGCCCGCAAACGATCGTCGGAATGCCGATCTGCTGAAACAGCCCGCCTTCGGTACCGAACGACAGCGTTCGCAACGTCGGATCGCCCGTCAATTCGCACGCCATGTCGCGCAACCAGTCGGACGACGGGTCCGCCGCGAGCGCCGGATAGTCGACGAGCTTCTGCCATTCGATTCCGCTCCTGTCCGACACCTCGCGCATCTCGGGCTCGAGCTCGCGCTCCGCGTACTGCTTCACGGCACTGACGATGCGCTCCGCCCGCTCGCCCGGCAGATTGCGGACCTCGAACTCGAGCTCCGCGCGATCCGGGACGACGTTCAACGCGATGCCGCCGTTGAGCTTGCCGGTGTGTACCGTCGAGAACGGCGGCTCGAACCGCGTGTCTTGCAGCCCATATCGCTGCAGATCGCGACTCGTGCGACGCAGGTGCACGGCCAGCTCCGCCGCGAACTCCACGGCATTCACGCCGAGATGCGTCAGCGCCGAATGCGCCGCGAGCCCCTTGAAGCAGCAGCGATACGCCCGCTTGCCCTTGTGCGCGATCGCGACCTGCATGTCGGTCGGCTCGCCGATGATGCATGCGAGCGGCTTGAACGGCGCGCGCTTCAGCTCGTCGAGCAGGCCGCGAACGCCGCGGCAGCCCACTTCCTCGTCGTAGCTGAACGCGAGATGAATTGGCAGTTCGCGACAGTGCTCGACAAAATGCGGCACGCTGGCGAGCACCGCTGCGAGATAGCCCTTCATGTCGGCGGTGCCGCGGCCCAGCGCGCGATCGCCGACGCGCGTGAGCGCAAACGGCGGCACCGTCCACGGCTGGCCGTCCGCCGGCACGACGTCGGTATGGCCCGACAGGCACAGCCCTGCCCGGTCACGCGGGCCGATCGTCGCGTACAGGTTCGCCTTGTCCCGCGCATCGCTGTAGATCAGCGTCGCGTCGATGCCGAAACCCGTCAGGTAGTCGTGCACGAACGCGATCAGGTCGAGATTCGAGCGCGCGCTGCGCGTATCGAATTCGACGAGCGTCTTCAGCAGCGACAGCGTGGCTTCGAGTCGTGGGTGTTTCATCGTGTTTTTCGTGTTCTTCTGCAATGGCTGCAACGCGGGTCACGCGGCCGCCGGAACGGTGAAGCGCGCCGGCACACGTCGAAGGTGCAACGCGTGCGACGGCGTGGCGTGCCGACCGCACGCCGCTTTCGCGATCAGCACCGGATCAATACTTGATCCACGTCGTCTTGAGCCCCGTGAACTTGTCGAGCGCATGCAGCGATAGGTCCCGCCCGAATCCCGACTGCCGGAAGCCGCCGAACGGCGTCTGCATGCTGAGCGCGTCGACGGTGTTCACGGATACGGTCCCCGCGCGGAGGCTCGCCGCCACACGGTGCGCGCGCGACAGGCTCCCGCTCCATACCGACGCCGCGAGCCCGTAGATCGAATCGTTCGCGAGCCGGATCGCTTCCGCTTCGCTGTCGAACGCGATCACCGACAGCACGGGCCCGAAGATCTCGTCGCGCGACAGCGCGGAATCGTGCGAGACGCCGGTGAAAATGGTCGGTTCGATGAAGTAGCCCTTGCCGTTCACGCGAACCGGCGCGCCGCCACATGCGAGCGATGCGACCTTGCGCCCGTCGGCAATGCTTGCATTGATGCGGTCGAACTGCGCGCCATCGACGATCGCGCCCATGCCGCTTGCCGGATCGAGCGGATTGCCCGGCATGTAGGCGCGCGCGTACGTGACCAGCTTCTCGACGAACGCATCGTGAATCGACCGTTGCACGAGCAACCGCGAGTTCGCGGAGCAGACTTCGCCCTGGTTGAAGAAGATGCCGAAGCAGGCCTTTTGTGCGGCGACGTCAAGATCGTCCGCATTGTCGAATACGAGGTTCGGGCTCTTGCCGCCGCATTCGAGCCACACCTGCTTCATGTTCGAACGCGCCGCATACTCGAGGAAGCGCTTGCCGATCGCGGTCGACCCGGTAAATGCGAGCACGTCGACATCGGGATGCAGCCCGAGCGCCGCGCCCGCCGTCTCGCCGAGACCCGGCACCACGTTCAGCACGCCGTCCGGCAACCCGGCTTCGCGTGCGAGTTCCGCGAGCCGCAGCGCGGACAGCGGCGACTGCTCCGCCGGCTTCAGCACGACGCTGTTGCCTGCGGCGAGCGCCGGCGCGACTTTCCACGCGACCATGTCGAGCGGAAAATTCCACGGCACGACTGCGCCGACCACGCCGAGCGGTTCGCGCGACACGATCGCGAGGTTGCCGGCGTCGGTCGGCGCGACTTCGCCGTTCACCTTGTCGATTGCCTCGCCGTACCACGCGAACAGTTCCGCCGATGCCGGCACGTCGAATTGCCACGCGTCCGCGACGCGCTTGCCCATGTTCAGCGAATCGAGGAGTGCGAACTCCGCGCGATGTTCGGCGATCAGCTCGCCGAGCCGGCGCAAGACCTTCTTGCGCTCACCGGCCGGCCGGCGCGACCAGTGCCCCGCTTCGAACGACGCGCGGGCCGCGCGCACCGCGAGATCGATGTCGTCGGCGTCGCACGACGCGACGCTCGCAAGCACGGTTTCGGTTGCGGGATTGATCGCGTCGAAGGTCTTGCCGCTGCGCGCATCGACGAAACGTCCGTCGATGAAGGCTTGCGCGCGCGGTTCGATGCGCGCGGCGAGGCGTTGCCATTCACTGAAATCCGGCGCGATGTCGGCGATTGCGTTCATGTCTGTCTCCTGCTCTCCATGTTCAGGTGTGCGTCATTGCAGCGGTGTGTGCAGCGCATGCAGGACCGTCTATTCGTCGCCCGGCACGCCGTAAGACGGCGCGCGGGTCGGATCGACCGCCCGCAGCACGTAGTCGTTCATCTGCGGCGCATAGCGCTCCCATATCGCGCGCAGCCCGGCGATCGGCGCATCGCTCCAGTCGACGCGCAGCGCCGCGACCGGCCAGCTCGCGCCATCGAATACACACAGGCCCGCCGAATGCACGGGGCCCATCTCGCCGCCCGCTGCGAGCCCCGCTTCGAGTGCGCGCAACAGGCGCTCGGGCAGCGCGTGCGACGCAAGCGATTCGAATGCGTCGACCATCGCCGCCGGCACGCCGCAGTTCGCGAGCAGGTTGCCGACCGCGACACAGTCCTTGCCGCTCGTCCCCGCGTGCAGCCCGAGCGCGCGTTCGCCGGTGCGCCATGCGGAGAAGCCCGTGGCGTCGAGCACCGCGAGTTGCCGCCATTCCGGATAGGCACGCGCCGTCGCGAGCCGTTCGAGCACGGCCGGCGCGCCATAGCCCTGCGCCAGTTCGGCGAGGCCGATCTGCCCGAGGCGCGGGTCGGTCACGTTCTGGCTCAGCACGACACCGTCGCGGCTCGCCCAAAGGCACCGGCTCGTTACCGCGATGCTCGAACTGGCGACGATGCCGCCCACCGCACCCGTGCGCGCGCAACGCCCGGCAATCGAAAACGTCATGCCTGGCCTCCTGCCTGCTGCGGCGCGTGTTGTCCCATGCTCGCTCCGGTCACGTTGAATGTCCTGTCTGTTGAATGGCTTGCGTGAGGTCCATGCGTACGCGAACACCGTTTGCCCCGGCGCGCAGGACCCGGTTCGCATCAATTTATCCGTGCGCAGGTCATTCTGAAAATATTGTTTTTCTATTCCTAAAAAAGGATTAACCTATGCAGCCCACGACAGCCGCCGATCCTTCGCACGCCGATCGCTGGACGCACCGGACATGGAACTCGCCCCCCTTTATTATTCGTTGCGGCAACTGAAGTATTTCGTCGCCACGGCAGAAGCACTGTCTTTCACCGCGGCGGCCAAGCGGCTGCACGTGTCGCAGCCGTCCATTTCGTCCGCGTTGTCGGAGCTCGAAACCGCGTTCGGGCTGCAACTGTTCATCCGGCATCACGCACACGGGCTGTCGCTGACGCAGGCAGGCCGCGACCTGCTCGGACGCGCGCGCGACCTGTTGAAGAGCGCAGAGGAACTGCAGATCGCCGCACGCCATTCGGACACGGGCATAGCGGGCACGATCTCGCTCGGCTGCCTCACGTCGGTCGCGCCGCCCATCATGCCCTGGCTGATCAGCCGCTTCCTGCGCGATCGCCATGGCGTCGAGTTCAGCACGCACGAAGGCGACCAGGAAATGCTGTTCGTCGGCCTGCGCGACGGCACGCTCGACATCGCGCTGACCTACGACATCGACATCACCGACGAGATCGACTTCACGCCGATCATCGAATTTCCGCCGCACGTGCTGCTGCCGGCCAAGCACCGGCTCGCGGGCGGCGACACGGTCAGCCTCAAGGACCTGGTCGACGAGCCCTATGTGCTGCTCGACCTCGCACACAGCAAGGAATATTTCTCGTCGCTGTTCGATCAGATCGGCAACCGGCCGATTCCGGCATTCCGGTCGTCGCAACCCGAGGTCGTGCGCGGGATGGTCGCGCACGGCCTCGGCTACAGCATCCACAATTTTCCGCTGAACAATACGCGCACCGTCGACGGCGGCCGGTTCGTCACGCTGCCGATCAAGGAACAGGTCAAGCCTGCGGTGCTCGGCGTCGCGCATTCGAAGCGCTCGCATCCACGTCAGCTCATTCGCGATTTCTCCGCGTTCTGCTGCGACGAGATCGCGCGAGCGCTGTCGAAATAGCCGACGCGGCGAACGGGAGCAGCGAGCCGCGCCGCAGCACTTTCCCGTGCGACGCGTCACGCGTCAGCTCGCGCCCTGGATCTTCCGCCAGGTCGCGTCGACGGCATCGCGCATCTTGCCGACCAGCTCGTCGATCTGCGGCCGATCGATCACGAGCGGTGGCGCGACGATCAGGCGGCCATTCGTCGAGCGCACGATCGCGCCCAGCTCGAAGCCGACCGTGCGGCTGTGCCACGTCAGCTCCGCTTCGTTCGCGAAGCGCTCGCGCGTCGCCTTGTCCTTCGCAAACTGGATCGCGCCGACCGCGCCCACGCCCTGGATCTCACCGACCAGCGGATGATCGCCGAATGCATCGCGCAGCGCGTTCTGCAGATACGGCCCCGTGTCCGTCCTCGTGCGCGTGACGAGTTGCTCGCGCTCCAGCACGTCGAGATTCGCGAGCGCCACCGCGGCCGCCACCGGGTGACCGGAGTAAGTCAGGCCGTGCGCATAAACGCCGCCCTTCTCGACCAGTGCGTCACCGATCCGGCGGCTCATGATCAGGCCACCCATCGGCACGTAACCGGACGTGAGCCCCTTCGCGATGCAGATCAGATCCGGCTCGAAGCCGAAGTGGCGGTGCGCGAACCATTCGCCGGTGCGGCCGAAGCCGCCGATCACTTCGTCAGCGCAGAGCAGCACGTCGTACTGGCGGCAGATCCGCTCGATTTCCTGCCAGTAGCCGTCGGGCGGGAAGATCATGCCACCCGCGCCCTGGAACGGCTCCGCGACGAACGCCGCGACGCGCTCGGCCCCGAGCGCCAGGATCTTGCGCTCGAGCGACAGCGCCGCCTGGCGACCGAATTCTTCCGGCGTGAGATCGCCGCCGTTCGCGTACCAGTATGGTTCGTCGACGTGCGTGATGTTCGGAATCGGCAGGTCGCCCATCTCGTGCATGAACGCCATCCCGCCGAGCGACGCGCTACCCACCGTCGAGCCGTGATAGCCGTTCACGCGGCCGATGAGCACCTTCTTCTCCGGCTTGCCCATCACGTCCCAGAAGCGGCGCACGGTACGGATCAGCACCTCGTTCGATTCCGAGCCGGAGTTCGTGTAGACGACGTGGCCGAAGCGGTCGCCCAGCAGCGAGAACAGGCGCTCGGACAGCTCGATCACGGCCGGATGCGTCGTATGGAAGAACATGTTGTAGTACGAAAGCTGCTTCATCTGGCGCGTGGCCGCGTCGATCAGCTCGTCGCGACCATAGCCGACGTTCGTGCACCAGAGGCCGGCCATGCCGTCGATGTAGCGGTTGCCGTCGTTGTCCCACAGATAGACGCCCTCGCCGCGCACCATCACGCGCGGGCCGGCTTCGTTCAACGCCTTCTGGTCGACGAACGCGTGCAGGTGATGCGCAGCATCGCTGCGCTGGTAGTCGGCCGTCGCGCGATGCCGGAATTCGGGGGCATTCATGGTGTAAGAGCTCCTTGAGTGAAAAATCGTCGGCGTTGGCACCGTCGCGAGTATCGGGACGCGAGCGAGGTCCCGATGGTCCGACCTGGCGCCACGCAAGCGCCTGCGTCAAACGGACCCGTCGGCGAACGTTTCGCGACGGCGGCCAGCACAATCACCCAGTCACTGTTCAACACCAATAAACCGCGCGAAAGAATAGAATTGCTTGGTTCTGTATAGGATGATCCTATGCAAGAAAAGTAATGCATAGGAGAATGACATGCGGGAAAGCCACGACATCAGTTCAACCCGCTCGTTGCGAACATGGTGTTGCTCTGCAATGTCCAGCGGCAGCGTCTCGCCGACGCGCACATGCAGGTCGAGCCAGTCGAGCCGCACCGTCACATAGGCGGCCGCGACCAGCAGCACCAGCAGCCCCAGCAGCCCCAGCAGCCCCAGCAGCCAGTGAAACATCTGCGTCGGCAGATCCCGGACCAGTACCGGGTGGTGCGGACGGCTCGGTGACGGCGCATGCGACGCGCGCCGCTCACTTTCGCGTTCCGGCACGGCCGCCCCCCATCGATTCGAGCAGCGGCCGCAGCGCATCGAGCTCCGAGCCGAAGCCGGCCCAGTCGCCCGCTTTCAGCCGCTCGATCGCACGGTCGTAATGCGCAAGGGCTTCACGGCCACGCGCATCCGCCGCTCCGGGCGCGGGCGCTGCCGCCGGCAGCGTCGCCTTGAACAGCGCCGCGAGCGCGTCGCCGAGCGTGTCCTCCATGACGACGCGGTCGCCATACGCGGCGATCACGCGTTTCAATTCCGGCAGCTGCCCGGACGCCGCGCGCAGATAGAGCGGGGACACGTACAGGATCGAGTTCTCGATCGGCACGACGACGAGGTGGCCGCGTATCACACGCGAACCCATCTGGTTCCATAGCGAGATCTGCTGCGAGATCTCGGTGCTCTGCTGGATGCGCGCCTCGATCTGGAACGGGCCGTAGACGAGCTTCTCCTTCGGGAACGTGTAGACGAGCAGCTTGCCGTACTCGGGCGGATCGCAACGCGCCGCCAGCCACGCGATCATGTTCTCGCGCTGGCTCGGCACCATCGGCAGCATCAGCACGAACTCCGCGTGCGCGTCGCCGGGCAGGCGCATCATCGTGTAGTACGGCGCCATCTTCGTGCCGGCCGCATCGCCGCCGTCGATATCGCTCAGCTCGCGCGGGAACTGCCACAGATCCTCGCGGTTGTAGAACACTTCCGGCGCATCCATGTGGTACGCCCGGTACAGGTTAGCCTGGATCAGGAACAGGTCCTCCGGGTAGCGGATGTGCTGCAGAAGGTCCGGCGGCATCGCCGCGAGCGGCCTGAACATGCCGGGGAAGATGCGCGCGTAGGTCCGAACGATCGGATCGGACGGATCGCTGACATAGAAGCCGACCGTGCCGTCGTACGCGTCGACCACCACCTTGACCGCATTGCGGATGTAATTGCCGCCGTCGTCGACGCCCGGCGGCGCGTAAGGAAACCAGCGGCTGGTGGTATAGGCATCCTGCATCCAGAACAGGTGCCCGTTGCTCGCGACGAGATACGGATCGCGATCGAGCGACAGGAACGGCGCGATCATCCGTATCCGGTCGCGCACGTTCCGATGGAACAGGATCCGGCTGTCGTTCGTGATGTAGTGGGTCAGCAGGATGTTCGGATCGTCGAACTGCCACGCGAACAGGCTGCGCCGCGCGACGCCGCCGATCGCGACGCCATCGCGCCCGCTGTAACGCGTGTAGACGTTGCCGTCCCCTTTCGGGTAGTCGAATTCGGGCACGCTGCCCTTCACGATCACATAGCCCTGCTCGCCTTCGCCGAAATAGAGGCGCGGTTCGCTGATCTGCGGCCCGCCGTCGGCGACGGGCGGAATGTCCCGCAGGTAGAGCGACGGCAGGCCTTCCGTGGATTTCTCGGTGACCGGCGACATCACCGCGCCGTTGCCGTGCGTGAACAGCAGGTGCAGGTTCACCCAGGTCCGCGCGTTGCCCGCGAGCATCGACGGTTCCAGTTCGCGCGCCGACAGCATCACCTGCCGGTAGCCGGACGCGAGCGGGTAGCGGTCGATATCGACGGAGAAGAACTTGTAGTAAGTACGGATCTCCTGCAACTGTGCGTAGGTATCCAGCAGCGGCTGCACATCCCACAGCCGGATGTTGTCGATGGTCGCGCGATTCGCCTGCAGCGACGCGAGATCCAGGCCCTGCTCGGCCGGAAACGGCTTGACCGCGATCTGCGCGAGTCCGTAGGCCTGCCGCGTCAGCGCGATGTTGTGCTCGATGAACGGCGTCTCGAGCTGCAGCTCGCTCGGCTTCACGTAGAAGCGCTGGAACAGCGCCGGATAGACGAAGCCGAGCGCGAACGAACTGCCGAACACCAGCAGCGCGGCCGCGGCCGGCAGACGGTAGCCGGGCCGGCGCGCGTTGACCGCCAGCGCGACGGCCGCCGCGATCGCAAGGCCGATCAGCAGCCATCGCACCGGCAGCACGACGTGGACATCGGTATAGCCGGCGCCGACCACGACGCCGTTGTTGTCGTAGAGCAGCAGATAGCGGCTGAGCCACCACGACCACGCCTTCAGCACGAAGAAGATCGCGAGCAGGACGACGCCGTGCGTGGCCGCCGCGGACGAGAACCGCTGCGGCCGCCGCCGGCGCACGATGTCGCCGCGCACCCAGTAGACGCCGGCCGCGATGACCGCGCAGCCGATCAGCAGTTGCAGCAGCCAGTTCCTGACCGCGATCAGGACGGGCAGCGAGAACAGATAGAAGCCGATGTCCTTGCCGAAGATCGGATCGCGCTCGCCGAACGGCACCTGATGCAGGAAGCGAAGCGCGATGTCCCAGTGCGTCATCGCGTTGCCGGCGATCGGAAGCGCGAGGAGGCAAGCGGCCACGGTGACGACGAGGCGCCACGGAATGCGTGCCGCGAACTGCACCGCCAGCGCCCGGATCACCTCCTCCGCGCGCGTCGGCGGCGTGTCTTCCACTTGCCACAGGTCGACGCGCGTCGCATGACGATGGGCGAGCAGGCCCGATGCGCCGATCGTCGCCGCCGACACGGCGAACGCGACGACGAACAGCAACCCCCTCGTGATCAGGATCGTCCAGAAAACACCCGCGTAGCCGACCGACGAGAACCAGAGCCAGTCGACCAGGATGCCGGTGACACGCCCGACGGCGATCAGGCTGGCGACGACGATCGCGGCCGCGATCGCATAGCGTCTCAGGCGCGACGCGGGAGTCGGTTGCGAGCGCATCGAGGCTCCTTTGCCGCCGCGTCACGCGCGGCCGGCCGCGACCGGACGTTGTGCACTGTTCATCCGCCAGGATCGCGACTGGCAGGAATCTTCATGCTACGCCAGTCGCCGGCGGGCGGCCATCAGGCCGTATCCGGACATGCGCCGACGATGCGGGTTTCGCGTGACGGATGTGCGCCGGCCGAGCGTCGCAACGGCGCACGAAACAGGGTGCATTCACGGCGCCGGCATACGTTTGCACCCCCTCCGGACACGGATCACAATGAACGCGGATGCGGCTTGCCGAAGCGAAACGGACGGAGGGCGACATGGACGATCCCTATGATCTTCAGCGCTTTGTCGACGCGCAGGATCCGGTGTATGCGCAGGTCTGCGACGAACTGGCGAGCGGGCACAAGCGCAGTCACTGGATGTGGTTCGTTTTTCCGCAGATCGAAGGGCTGGGCGACAGCGCGATGGCGCAGCGATACGCGATCTCGTCGCTGGACGAAGCCGAAGCGTATCTTCAGCATCCGGTGCTGGGCGAACGGCTGCGCGAATGCACGCGGCTCGTCAATCACGTCGACGGCCGGCCGATCCAGGCGATCTTCGGCTATCCGGACAACCTGAAGTTCCGGTCGTCGGTCACGCTGTTCGCACACGCGACCCGCGACAACGCGGTGTTCGTCGAAGCGCTCGAGAAATACTTCGGCGGCGAAGCCGATCACAACACGCTCGCGCGGATCTAGCGATCGTTCGCGTCCGTCAGTGTCCGGCACGTGAGCCCGGTACGACCGGCCCGGCGCGTCAGGTTTCCCAGACCACCGCCTGCCCCAGCGTTTCCCACTGCTCGGCGCGCGGCATGTAGTGCGCCTCGATTGCGCTTCGCCGGATTTTCAGCGTCGGCGTGAGCATCGCGTTCTCGACGGTCCATACCTCCTTGACCACGACGACGTATTGCAGCCGCTCATGATGTTCGACGACGTCATTGATGCGTTTGCGCAGCGCATCGATCTCGTCGGTCAGCACCGCGCGATCGAGCGTACCTGCCGCGATTGCCGCGCATGTCTCGGGCGACAGCTGCAGCAGCGCGAACGGCATCGCGCACCCCGCGCCCGCCACGCACGCGCCTTCGACGCCGGACAGACCGAGCAGTTTCTGCTCGATCGGCTGCGGGACGACATATTTTCCCTTTGCAGTCTTGAAGATGTCCTTGACCCGCCCGGTGATCGTGAGGAAGCCATCGGCGTCGATCCTGCCGACGTCGCCAGTGCGAAAGAAACCGTCCGGCGTGGTCTGCGCCGCAGTCAGCGCGGGCTGCCGGTAGTACCCGAGCATCTGCCCCGCGCTTCTGATTTCAAGCTCGCCATTCTCCGCAATGCGCGCCTCGACGCCCGCATACGGTTGTCCGACCGTACCGGCGCGCACATGCCCCGGACGGTTCACGTGGAGCAGCCCGCATTCGCTCATGCCGTAGCCGTCGAGCAGTTCCAGGCCAAGGCTGCGATACCACCGCATCAGATGCTCGGGCATCGGCGCGGTTCCGGTCACCACGATGCGCGCCTGATCGAGCCCGAGTTCGCGCACGATCCTGTGCTTGATCCGCGCGCCGACCCAGGGCAGCGCAAACAGGCGCGCCTGCATTGGCGCGGGGATCTTCTCGCAGACGCGAAGGTGGAACTTGTTCCACAGCCGGGGCACCGACAGGAAGATCGTCGGCCTCGCGCGCTTCAGGTCGTCGGTGAACGTCGCCAGCGAATTCGCAAAGAACACGCGAAACCCGAACGCGAGCGAAGCAGCCTCGACGACGGCGCGCTCGGCAATGTGCGCCAGCGGCAGATAGGAAAATCCTCGCTCGTCGGACGTGATGTTGAACCCTTCGACATGCAGGATCGTCAGGAACAGCATGGCCATGCTCGCGTGCGAGTGCATCACGCCTTTCGGCTCGCCGGTCGAGCCCGACGTATAGACGATCGTACACAGTTCGTCGCGTGGCGGCCGCCGCACGCCGACGAGCGGCGCATGCTTCGCCGCGATCTCGTCCCATTGCGGAAACGTGCCGCACGGCGAAAGCGGCAAGCCGAGCATCGGCAGGTCGGGCGGGAGTTGCGCATGGATGCTCGGCCAGTTGTCGCTGACGCCGTCGAGCTTGCCGAGAATCAGCAGTTTCGCGTCGCTGTGGGCCAGCACGTAGCGCACGGATTCCGCACTGAATGTCGGATACAGCGGCACGCTGACCATGCCGGCGAGCATGATCGCGAGATCGGCGATGATCCAGTGCGCGCTGTTCTTGCCGAGCAACGCGATGCGGCTGCCTGCCGGAAGATCGAGCGAAGCGAGGTATGCCGCCACGCGTCGCGCCTGATCGCCAACCGTTCCCCACGTATAGTCGACGACGGAGCCATCCGGGTACGGCTGCGTCAGATACACGTCGTCACGTCGCTCGGCTTCCCACTTGAGGAAGCGGTCCAGCAGGATCGCGCTATCCGGAATGGTCGTTGAAAACATCGCTCGCGGGCTTCATGATTCGCGCCGATCGTCGGGATCGACTGGAAAGCGGCATGTGCACGACATGCCGCCATCCGCGCGTGGCCAATATGGTCCAGACCAGCCGGTCGGGATTTCATGCCGCGATTGAGCGGGGGCTCTGGCCGAAGAGTCGGAGGCAATCAGGATCGGCGTTGCGCAGAGCGTGCGACGCGACACGCGGCGTCAGTATCGATGCAAGTCGCATACCAATTCCGCCGAGCGTCCGTCCGGCAACGAGCCGTACGAATGCCTTACATTTTCACGCGAAAAAACTGCAAGAAATGTACAGCCGATGTAACGCCGCCTGTCTCTTGCTGCGTCCGGCACGTGCGCGACGTCGCGCGAATCGCGGATCGCACGCCGGCTTCCGAGCGCCGGGGACGCGTCAGGTATCGGGATTGAAACAGCGGCAGCGAGCCGACCGCGGGTTACGGACCGGGCGCGTAGTAATTCAGTTCATTGATCCGCGCACGGATCGCGTCCACGTTGAGCGCCTCGATATCAGGGCTCGCCATCGATCCCCGGTCGGCCCGCCACGGGCCGTCATCGGCCTTGCGCTGCGCGTCGCGGTACGCGAGCCACTGTCGCTGCGCATTGCGGATCAGCTCGCGCGATTTCGGATCGGCGTTGCGCATCACCCGCTGATAGACCTCGTTCATGCGCTTGTCGTACGCGACATAGGCCTGGTGCGTGCAGTCGGTCATGCCCGACGTCGTCTGCCCGGCCGGTGTCGCAAGACATGCGTCGGCCTGCGTCTCGATCGGATCGGCGTTCTGCTGCGCCGACGCGACGGGCACGGCCAGGACCATCAGGATCAGAAAGCCTGCGGTTCGTGTCATCGTGCCCCCTCTCTCCGGTTGATCGCGATGCATGTCCAACAACGCATGTTGCCCGCATTCAAACACCCCGTGCCGGCGGAATTTCGTAGGATCGTCGGTCATGCGGGCACGCCGATGGCCACATTCGACGAACGGCCCACCCCGGCGCAACGTGCGTGCAGGCTTGTTCGTCACCATCGCGATATTGCGCCGCAACAACACCGCTGCGTGTCGCCATCGCCGATATAAACGCAATCGCGCACGCCCTTCGCTCACACCTTTTGCGCACCGCGCTGCCCCCGCCGTCGCTTGCGCGTCTGGCAGACTGTCCGTTTTTCGCCAATAATTCCCGAACAACCTCTACAGGACGATGGCGGCCATGGATTACAGTCCCGAAGCCATCCGCACGATCGCGCTGGTCGGGCACGCCGGATGCGGCAAGACATCGCTTGCCGAAGCGCTGCTGTACCAGGGCGGCGCGATTCACACGCCCGGCAGCGTCAATCGCGGCACGGCCCTGTGCGATTTCGACGCGCTCGAGCGCAAATATCACCACTCGCTCAGTTCCGCCGTCGCCCACCTCCACTACCAGGACACCCGCATCTACCTGCTCGATACGCCGGGTTATCCCGACTTCACCGGCCTGTCGCTCGGCTCGCTGCCCGCGGTCGAAACGGTTGCCGTCGTGATCAACGCGCGCACCGGCATCGAGATGAAGACCCGCCGGATGATGGCGTATGCGCAGCAGCGCAATCTGTGCCGGATGATCATCGTGAACGGCATCGACGCGGAAAAAGTCGACCTGCCGGCGCTGCTCGCGCAGATCCAGGAACTGTTCGGCAACACCTGCCTGCCCATCAACCTGCCCGCGCAGGGCGGCCGCGAAGTGGTCGACTGCTTTTTCAACCCTGCCGGCGATGCCGACTTTCATTCCGTGGAAGCCGCGCACAACGCGCTCATCGATCAGGTGATCGAACTGGATCCCGCGCTGATGGAGCTGTATCTCGAACAGGGCGAAGCGATCCGTCCGGAACAGCTGCACGAGCCTTTCGAGCGCGCGTTGCGCGAAGGTCATCTGGTGCCGGTCTGCTTCACGTCCGCGGCCACCGGCGCCGGCATCGCGCAGTTGCTCGACATCTTCGTGCGGCTGCTGCCGAACGTCACCGAAGGCAATCCGCCGCTCTTCTACCGCGAAGTGGACGGACGGGTGGAAACCGTGAAGGCCGAGCCCGTCGCCGACCGGCACGTACTCGCGCACGTGTTCAAGATCGTGATGGACCCGTACCTCGGCAAGCTGGCCGTGTTCCGCATTCATCAGGGCACCGTGAAGCGCGACAGCCAGCTCTACATCGGAGACGGACGCCAGCCGTTCAAGGTCACGCATCTGCTGATGCTGCAGGGCAAGGAGCACATGGAAGTCCAGCGGGCCGGCCCGGGCGATATCTGCGCGGTGTCCAAGGCCGACGACATCGACTTCGATGCCGTGCTGCACGACGCGCCGGAAGACGGCAACATCCACCTGACCCCGCTCGAATTCCCCACGCCGATCTATGGACTCGCGATCGAACCGGCCCGCCGCGGCAACGAGCAGCGTCTGTGGGAAGTCCTGTCGCGGCTCGCGGCCGAAGACCCGTGCCTGACGATCGGGCATCCGGCCGGCACCAACGAAACGGTCGTGCGCGGCCTCGGCGAACTGCACCTGCGCTACATGCTGGAACGGCTCACCGACCAGTACAAGCTGGACGTGGTGACGCGGCCGCCGACGATCGCATGGCGGGAAACCATCGGCGGCAAGGCCGAAGGCCACCATCGCCACAAGAAGCAGACGGGCGGCGCCGGCCAGTTCGGCGAGGTCATGCTGCGCGTGGAGCCGCTGCCGCGCGGCGCGGGGTTCGAGTTCATCGATGCGGTCAAGGGCGGCGCCATTCCGACGCAGTTCATTCCCGCGGTGGAGAAAGGCATCCTGCAGGTGATCGACAGCGGGCCGCTGGCCGGCTTCCCGATGCAGGACGTGCGCGTCACCGTGTACGACGGCAAGAGCCATCCGGTCGACTCGAAGGAAGTGGCGTTCGTCACGGCCGCACGCAAGGCGTTCATCGATGCGGTGCTGAAAGCGCGGCCGATCGTGCTCGAACCCATCGTCGACATCGAGGTGACGGCGCCGGAAGCGACGATGGGTGACCTGATCGGCGACCTGTCCGCACGCCGCGGACAGGTGCACGGCACGCGCACGATAACGGGCAATACGATCGTCATCACGGGCAAGGTGCCGCTCGCCGAACTCAACGACTACCAGTCGCGCCTGAACGCGATTGCCGGCGGACACGGCAACTACAGCATCCAGTTGAGCCATTACGATCCGGTTCCGCCGGCACAGCAGGAAAAGCTGGCCGCGCAGCACAAGAGCCGGAGCGAAAACGCGGAATGAGCGCGGAGTGAGCGCTACAGTGAGTCCGACGGAGCCCATCCCATGCGCCGCCGCGCAACATCCATCCTGATCTTGCTGACCTGCGCGACCGGATTGGCGGCGCAGAGCGGCGCCGAGGAGCGCGCCATGTCCCTGACCCTGACTTCGCAAGCCTTCCACGACGGAGGCCAGATACCCGAGCGCTACACGTGCAAGGGCGCGGACGTGTCGCCGCCGCTCGCATGGTCCGGCGTGCCCGCGAATGCGAAAAGCCTCGCGCTGATCGTCGACGATCCCGATGCACCCGACCCCGCCGCGCCGCGGATGACCTGGGTCCACTGGGTCGTCTACAACATCCCGCCGACCGCGGCCGGCTTGCCGGAAGCCGTCAACGCGAACGCGCTGCCGGCCGGCACGCTCCAGGGCACCAACGATTTCCAGCATGCCCGGTATGGCGGCCCCTGCCCGCCGATCGGCCGTCACCGCTACTTTCACAAGCTGTACGCGCTCGACACGGTGCTGCCCGATCTTCATCAGCCGACCAAGGCGGCACTGGAGAGCGCGATGAAAGGCCACGTGGTCGGGCAGACCGAGCTGGTCGGCACCTTCAGGAGCTGACGCGCCGGCGTCGGTACGCGCTTTGCGATGGGCGTCGAATGCGGTCCGCCGCGGCGGGCGGCGCGGCCCTGCGCGCCGCCGCTCGCGCATCTCGCGCCGGGCCGGCGCGTTATCATGGCCGCCTCTTCGTCCCGAACAATCGCACTCCACATGTTTCTCGATCATCTCCATCCCGACCGCTGGACGTTTCTCTGGAGCGCGCTGTCGACCTTCTCGATCAGGCTGTGTTCCGGCCTGCTGCTGTTGACGGCCGGCTGGTGGCTGTCGAAACGGGTCGGCAACTGGCTGAGCCGCGTGCTCGCCAACAAGGGACGCGTCGACGAGACGCTGCGGCCGATTCTCTGCGACGTCGCCGTCTGGGGCATCCGCATCGTCGCGATCGTCGGCACGCTGTCGCAGCTCGGCATCGAGACCGCCAGCATCGTCGCCGTGCTCGGCGCGGCCGGCCTCGCGATCGGCCTCGCGTTGCAGGGGACGATGCAGAACATCGCGGCCGGCATCATGCTGCTCCTGCTGCGGCCGTTCAAGGTCGGCGACTACATCGACGGCGGCGCCAGCGTGGCCGGCACCGTCGACGAGGTCGGGCTGTTCATGACGCGCCTGACCAAGCCGGACGGCATCTGCGAATACGTGCCGAACAGCTCGCTCTGGGGCAGCGCGATCCGCAACTACACGCGCAATCCGACGCGCCGGCTGGATCTCGAAATTGAAGTATCGGTGCGCGACGACATCGATCGCGCGCTTGACGTGCTGCGCGCACTCGCCGCCGGCGATCCCGATGCGTTGCAGGATCCGGCGCCCGACGTGATGGTGATGCGATTCGACGACAGCACCGCGATCGTGAACATGCGGGTTTGGACGCGCACCGACACGTTCTGGGCGATGCGCTGGCGTCTTGCGCGACAGGTGCGCAAGACGCTCGCCGACGCCGAGTGCTCGCTGCCGATCCGCACCCGCGAACTGCATATCGTGCGCGGCGACGAGCGCGATCGTGCCGACGGCCGCACGCGCGTGTCCTGACGCGCGTCGCGAAGACACCGGACACGCCGCCCACTCGGCCGAATTGCCGATTGCGCCGCCCGCCAACCAAGGCATAATCTCAGTCCAACCCGGCAGGCGGGACCGCTGCCCGCCGTCATCGGCGGTTAGACCTCCAGAACTTGCCGAGACGGAAATTGTCCGTCTTCTTTGTCAATCACTCTTAAACCGACGAATCAATGGTGAGCACAACGCTTCAAGAACTCCAGGCCCAGTTGCGCGAAACCGAACAGCTTCTGGCCGCAGCCAAGAAAGCCGAGAAACAAGCCGTTCTGGCGGATTTCAAGAAACAGGTCGAGTTGTACGATATCTCGCAGCAGGAGGTCCTGCTGGCGCTCGGCTACGTGACGCCGCGCAAACGGCGTGCACCCGCGAAGTATTACGACCCTTCGACGGGACTCTCGTGGTCCGGGCACGGCCGGCGGCCCAAATGGCTCGAAGGCCGGAATCTCGACGCATACCTCGTCGACCGGACGCCGCAACTGTTTTGGCCCGAGACGTCCGACTGAAGAATGAGCGCATTCAAACGCGCCTGAACGACAACAAAAAGCCCGGCACGCGACCGCGTACCGGGCTCGAATGCATCGCGCATCGCGCGACGCGCCAGACCTTACTTGCCGTCGACCGAGTACTTGCCGGGGCCGGTCAGCGCGAGCAGCAGAAGGCCGCCCATGATGCTGACGTTCTTGTAGAAGTTGATCATCGCCATGAACTGATCCATCCCGTGCAGCGCCCAGTAGCGGTGTCCGATGATCGCGGTGGCAAGCGAGTACAGCGCGAACGCCAGCGCGAGCGGCCGGGTGTAGAAGCCGATCGCGATCAGCAGACCGCCCGCCAGTTCGACTGCGACGGCGACCCCCGCCTGCAGTTCGGGCGACGACGAACCGGTCGCCGCCATATAGGCCACGGTGCCCGAGAAGCCGACCAGCTTTTGCCAGCCGAACAGCACGAACAGCACCATCAACAGCACGCGAGCCGCGAGCAGCACCTCATCCTTCTTCGATTCCAGCGAAAAGTAACGCATTGCAATCCCCTTTGATTGGTCGGATACACGCGTCCGGCAGTGAACGTCGCCCGATTCGACGGAACGCGCGCACCGCGGACTACCCTTCGCGCGATCGGAAGTCAGGCCTGAACGGCCCGCCGCCGACGATTCGATCCGGTTGCGCCACCGTGGCGCGGGTGCCGGATCGGATCTGGCGAAGCACGGGTGCAGTCTACTGTCTCAACAGTAATCATCAATCCGTCCGAAACGGATTCGCTGTCACGTTTTGGTGGACAATTGTAATGAATTGCGAGGTCTCGGACTTTGACCTGCCGTCAACTTGGTCAATCCAGACGCCCGTACGCCTGGCCCACGTTCTGGTTCTGCGCTCTCAAGATCGTATTGGCCTGCCCCCTGCAAACCGGGCGCGGCAAGCACGCCGATCATTCCCCGCTGCCAACTCGATGTGCTTGCCGCTTGCGATACTTTTTCCTTCGTTGACGACGCCGGGCCTTTGGCCAAGCAAATCATCTCATTCCTTTTTTCCTATACAAGAACGCAACCAAAAGAGAGAGTCTTCAACAGATCGAAAATCAAAATACCGGCAATTCACCCTCTAAATTCGAACACGTTATTTTATCGACGCCTGCGAAAATAGCGATTTATTCATACCAATCAAATACCCCACGACAATCGCACTTTAGAATATCTAAACCCGAACCTCAAATTAAATCGTTTGCACCGCAAGACATCCGTCTCTACCCTTGGCAGCACGATCTCCAGAAAGCACCCCGCTTTGAAGGCGATTTTGCCGCCCACCTCGTTTAATGCATTCGACGGAGGAAATTCAGAATGTCTTTGGCGCACAACCCATCCCGGCCCAACAAGATTCGCGAAGTTCAACTCGGAAAATCCGATATTTCGACCGAGCAATTCGTCGCGGTAGCCAGACACGGCGCAGAGATTTCGTTTTCGCCTGAATATCGGGACCGCGTGCTGAATTCACGCCGTCTGGTCGATCTGTTTCTCAGCCAGAATCGGCTTGTCTATGGCGTGACGTCCGGCTTTGGCGCGAATTCGACACGCGTCATCAGTCCGGACGATGCGGAGCAACTCCAGCGAAATATCGTGCGCTCGCACGCCGTCTCGGTCGGCGAGCCGCTGCCTCGCGAAATGGTCCGCGCCACCCTCCTCATGATGTTGATCAGTCTCGGCAAAGGCTATTCCGGCGTGAGTCTCGAATTGCTGCAGCAAATCGCCGGACTATTGAACAATGACATCACGCCGTTTGCGCCGGGCGACGGATCGGTCGGCTATCTCGCACCCGAGGCGCATATGGCGCTCGTGCTGATCGGTGAAGGGGAAGCCTACTACCGCGGTGAACGCATGAGTGGTGCCGAAGCACTGCAGCGAGCCGGGCTGAAGCCATATTCGCTGCGATGCAAGGAGGGGCTTGCACTCACCAACGGCACCACGTCGGTCACCGCGATCGGCATGCTTGCGCTTTACAACGCCACCGAGCTTTCGAAGGTTGCCGACATTGCGGCAGCGATGTCGCTGCAGCCGCTCAAGGCAACGACGCGCTCGCTGGACGCCCGGTATCACTCCGTCAAGAAGCACGTCGATCAGCGCAACACCGCCGACAACATCCGGCGGCTGCTGGCCGGCAGTGCGCTATGCGATCGCTTTGCCGATTACAGGCTGCAGGACACCTACAGCCTTCGCGGCATTGCCCAGGTACACGGGGCGTCCAAGCGGGCGATCAAGGACGCATATGAAGCGATTCTCGATGAAGTGGGATCGAGCGGCGACAATCCCGTCATCTACCCCGAAGGAGACGACGGCACCGCGATTTCCGGTGCCAACTTCGACGGTACGTTTGTCGGCATCGCCTGCGATCTCCTCTGCATCGCGATGACCACGCTCGCAAAGATCTCGGAGCGCCGGACCGATCGGCTCGTCAATCCGTACCTCAGTGAACTGCCGGCATTCCTTGCAAAGGATCCGGGGTTGAACAGCGGTTACATGATCATTCAGTACACGGCGGCCGGATTGCTCGGCGAAATGCGCAACCTCGCTCAACCGGCCAGCGTCGACAGCGTCCCGACGTGCGGCAATCAGGAAGACCCGGTGAGCTTCGCGTATCACGCGGCACGGAAAGCCTACGCCACCTCCCGGAAATTGCAGCACGTGCTGGCGATCGAGCTGCTCACCGCTGCCCAGGCGCTCGACTTCTTCGATCCCGCCGACGCGTCACCGGCGACGGCGGCGGTCTATGCGCGCATTCGACAGGTGGCCGCGACCGCAGAAGGCGACCGGTTCTTCTACCCGGACATGATGGAAGTGCACAAGCTCGTCGAACAGGGCGACTTGCTGGGCATCGTCGAGAACATCGCCGGCGCACTGCACGGCTGACACCGCTGCCGCCGGCAACGCGCGCAATGCAGCGATCCGAGCCGGCGGCCATTTTCGGTAGCAGCACGACGATTCAACTCATCCCGACTCAACGGCGATTGCTTCAACAATATGGAGGTGTGATGTGAAAGCGGTTTCCTCAAAAGCTTTGAAGGTCTCCTTTGTCGCCATTCTCGGCGCGCTGGCACTGACGGGAAACGGGGCACAAGCCAAGGACTGGAAGTCCGTCAAGGTCGCACTGGAAGGAAGCTATGCCCCGTGGAACCTGACATTGCCGAGCGGGAAGCTCTCGGGGTTCGAGCCGGAATTGCTCGACAATCTGTGCAAGCGCGCCAGCCTTCAATGCGATATGGTCGCGCAGGACTTCGACGGCATGATTTCCGGCCTGCAGGCCGGCAAATTCGACGTCCTGATGGACGCACTCGCCATCACGCCTGACCGCGAAAAAGTCATCGCTTTCTCCAGGCCCTACGCTGCTACACCGGCTGCGTTCGCAACGCTGGATGGACACGGATTGACGAACGCGGCCGGAAAACCCGCTCTCCTCAAGCTGACTGGCGACGCCAGGACCGACAGCCCCATGATCGCGCCACTGCGCGATCAGCTGAAAGGGAAGTCGATCGGCATTCAATCCGGCACGGTTTACACGAAGTTCATCAACGACAATTTCAAGGACATCGCTTCCGTGCGCCTTTACAAGACCTCGGCCGAGCGTGACCTCGATCTGGTCAACGGGCGCATCGACATGGCATTCGACGACGTCACCTACTACGCGGGAATCGCCGACAACAAGGATACCGCCCGAATCCGGATCGCCGGACCGGCGATCGGTGGCGCGATTTGGGGGCCGGGAGAAGGTCTCGGGTTTCGCAAGCAGGATACCGAACTGAAGGCGAAATTCGATGCGGCCATCACGGCGGCACTTGCCGACGGTACCGTGAAGCGGCTATCAGAAAAGTGGTTCAAGACTGACGTGAAACCGTAAGCCTGCGGTATCGCATGATGCCATCGCACGCTACGCGAAGCCTCGAATGAAACGCGGAATGCGTGGTTTTGATGAAGAACTGCGCATTTTCTTCTGTCATACGTCCCGGTCGCTCGATCAGTGGTCAGATGCCGTGCGGCGTCTCGCGCTTTCCCCTGTACCAGGATTCGGACACGGTATTCGCCACTGTCTGCGAGCGACCGTTCACACGTCAGTCTTTGATAGACTGGCTTCGCGACGGCAGACTCAGATGTCGTGAGACGTCGCCTTCTGGAGCAAGGCGCAGATGCCGATGCATCCGCTGCTCCATGTCCTCCGCCCCGGCACGAAGATCCTGGCCATCGCCGGGCATCCGGATCGACACTGAAAGTTGCGTGGATCACGATTGTTCTCTTATTTGTTGCAGTACAAAGGGGCGACAATGCCCTCACGCCCGGCATTCCGGACGGCTTTGCCCAAGTCAACGACATGAACCGCCTTCCTCCTCTTCGTGCATTGCAGATATTCGATGCCGTCATTCGTTACGGTGGTGTTGTGGCCGCGGCAGAGGCGCTTCACGTTACGCCCGGGGCAATCAGTCAGCAGATTCGCGTCCTTGAAGATTTTCTCGGGATCACGCTTTTCGAGCGGGTGAACACCGGACTGCGACCGACACCCCTCTGCGAGCTGTACCACTCGCACATTTCGCGGGGATTCGAGTGCTTCCACAGCGCGCAGGCGGCGCTCAAGGCGCAGACTGGCCGCCGACTCACCCTGATGACGTTTCCGTCGGTTGCGACCCATTGGCTTGCCTCGAGACTGGACAAGTGGCACACCATTTGCCCCCACGTTCAGGTTCATGTCGAGGTTGTCGACCACGAAACCAATATCGGCGCGAGAAGTGCCGACGTCCGGTTGACTTATGGCGCACTCCCGAATGACGGAGCGCCCTATCACGTCGTCTTTACGGACAGAGTCGCACCGGTATGTGCGCCCTCGCTGCTGCAGTCGGAAGGGCCGATCTCGCAACCGGCGGACATCCTGCGCTACCCGCTCATTCACGTCGAGTGGGGATGGGCAAACATGTCACCGCCAACATGGGGAAACTGGTTCCATGCGGTTGGGGTGCCGTTGCCTGAAGTGCTGGCGCCACTGACTTACTCCGTGTCCGGCATGGCAATCGATGCGGCAATTCGCGGGCGAGGCATTTCGTTGGGACAGGGCTTCTTTGCCGTTGATGCCATCAAGCGACACGATCTTGTCGCGCCGTTCAAGATCGCCCTGCCGATGCCGTTCCCATACTTCATCTGCTGGAAGCAAGCCGTGTCGGACTCCCCCGCAACCCGGCAATTTCTCGAATGGCTGATCGAGGAAGCCGAGCAGACGGGGCGCGATATTACGGACATGTTCGGCGATTGACGAAGGCTGACGGTGTGATCTGCCTGGGTTTCCCGTACCGCGCTCGCCCGGAGCATCGACTCGCCTGCTCAAAGCTCGACGAACACGTAACCGTCCTCGATCTTCACCGGATACGTACGAATGTCGGTTGTCAGCGGCTCGCACATCGCCTTGCCGGATCGCACATCGAATTTCCCCTGATGCAGAGGACATTCGATTTCATGGCCATCGAGGAAGCCGTCACACAGTCGCGCATGACCGTGCGTGCAGATGTTGTCGGTCGCGAACACGTCGCCATCGACGCCGTAGATCGCCAGTTCACGGCCTGCCGCGTTCACCGCCGTCACGTCGTCCGTCGGCACGGCCGCGAGCGCGATCACCTGGGTCCATTGCTTGTCCATCATTCACCTCAGATCGGATAGATGATCGAGTTCGCGATCATTTCGCTGTCGAACACGCAGATTCGCGATTCGAACCTGAGCCCGTTCGGCGTCCGGCGAATCGTATCGACGTAACGCCCGACGTTGAAGACGGTCGTCAGTTCGTCCGGCTTCGTCCTGAACACCGCATAGTTGGCTTCCGCGTCGATCCGCTCGCCGTCGTCGCGCAGGATGCGCGGCGCGCCCACCACATGACGCTGGTAGTACGGGTCGTGGAAGATCGTTTCGGTCATCCCGTACACGCGGTCCTTCAGCATGCCCCTGCTTTCGAACGCGAGCGTCGCGAGCGGAAAACCGCGGTCGAAGTTCTCGCGGGGCTGGATCCTGTAAATGCAGTCGTCGGTGAAGAACGCCGGCCACTTGTCCCACTCGTTGTTGTCGACGACCGACGCGTAGTCCGCATAAAGCGCGAGCATCTGTTGCCAGGTTTCGAAATCCGTCATCTCAAGCCTCCATCACGCGGCGCCAGTAGTCGTACATGCCGCGAATCAGTGTTTCGGTGACCATGTGGTCGGCGTCCGCGACGTCGCGCCCGCCGAGTTCCACGATGGTCCGGTGGAACGGCTTCTGTTCGAAACCCTCCTGCGAAAATTCGATGACCTCTCCGTCATCCGCGGAAACGAATCCCGCGGGCCCGAACAGATTCGCCTGACGCAGACGCCGGCGCGTCATTGCTTCGTCATCCTCTTCGAAGCCGAAATGCGTCCACACGAAATCGAACGAACCGTGCCCGTTCGGCTGAATGTGGCGTGTCGAAACGGAGTTGACCTGCTGCTGGATGATCACGCTCGGGAACAGCGTCATCATGACGGCCGTCGGCGCGCCCCACCACGGTTCGTGCACGACGTCCAGGAAGCGGCCGTCGTTGAGGGTCATCTGATCCTTGAAGCTCGACACGCCGCTCGTGACGTCGCCCTTGCCGCCCGCGCCACGCGTCGAGATCATCGCGGCATGGCGGAATTGCGCGTCCATCTTCAGCTCGGACTTGTTGTCCGCACGCCAGAGGCCGAACGTGACGAACCACGTATGGAGCAGCCCCGGGTGGTACGGATCCTTGATGTTCTCCTGCATCAGCTTCCAGTTGCCGGGAATGCGCTGCCGGTTATAGCCGAGGATCTTCAGTTTCCGGCCGTCGAACACGCGGTCGAAATAGTCGAGAATCGTCGGCCCGAGGAACGCTTCGAGCGACGGCAGATCGTGATCGAACGACGCGAAGATCACGCCGTTACGGCGCGCGACGTTAAGCTTCGTCAGGCCGTGCGCCTTCGGATCGAAATCCCCCGGCATGCCGCCGTTGATCTTGCCGTCGGCCTTCACGCCACGACGGAACGGCACGCCGACGAGGTTGCCCTTCAGGTCGTAGTTCCATTGGTGGTACGGGCACGTGAAGTCCTTGCGGTTGCCGAACTTCTCGCGGCAGAAACGCACGCCTCGATGCGCGCAGACGTTCTCGACCACGGCAATGTCGCCGTCCTGCGTGCGCGTGACGATCACCGAACGCTCGCCGACGACGGTGCGCTTGAAGTCGCCCGGATTCGGAAGCTCGGCCTCGAGGCCGACGTAGCACCAGTGTCCCGAGTAAAAGAAGCGTTCGAGCTCGCGGCGATAGGTCGCGTCGTCCGTGTATGCCCAGAACGGCACACGGCTCGATCCGTCGTCCTTCCAGCTCGGCCGCACGAAGGCAATGGGGGCCTCACTCATGGTTTGTCTCCTGATGGGGAAAGCGTCGCAAACGGCGGATGTCACACGCCGCTTGCATGAAATGCGTCCGCGTACACGTGTTCGGGCCGGATGCCTTTCTGGCGAAGCAGGATCGACGCGGCATCGACCATGACTGGCGCCCCGGCGACGTACGCGCGCCAGCCCTTCAGGCTGTCCCGATCGTGATTGACGGCGTCCGTCACGACGCCCGTGCGCCAGGACCCGGGTGCGTTCGACGAAGTCACGACGACATGCGCGGTCAGGTTCGGCAGCCGCTCCTTCAGTTCGTCGAGCCACGCGACGCCGTAGATGTCCTGCGGCGAGCGCACGCCGAAATACACGTGCACGGGATTGGCCATCCCGTGTTCCGCCATCCCGCGCAGAATCGACAGGATCGGCGCGAGTCCCGTCCCGCCGGCGATGCAGATGACCGGGTCGGGCGTTTTACGGCGCAGATACGCGGTGCCGAGCGGCCCGCTCATGCGCACGGCATCGCCCGGCTTCAGCTCCGACGCAACGTAGCTGGTCACGCGCCCGCCGGGCACGACGCGTATATGGAATTCCGCCTCGTCGCCATTGGCTGTCACCGCCATCGAATACGGCCGAATGTGCTGCGGCGTGAACTGGAGCGTCGCGTACTGCCCCGGCGAGAATTCGAACGGCTTGGACAGTGCGAGGCGCACGCGCTTGATGTCGTGCGTCAGATCCTCGATGCCCGCCACCGTCGTCTTGATGATCTTCGACGGATGGACGACGATCTCGTCGACCTCGGGAATTTCGATCACGCAGTCCTCGACCAGCGTCGCCTGGCACGCGAGCACCGATTGCCCGTGGGTCGCCGGCTGGTTCGTGTCGGCCGCGCCGGTCACGAGTACGTTGCCCGACACGATCCGGCACCGGCACGTGCCGCAGCGTCCGGCCATGCAGCTGTACGAAACGGGAATCTGGTGGCGGCGCAGCGCGTCGAGCAGGTTGTCGCCCGATCGCACGTCGAGCGTTCGCTGATGCGGCAGAATTGAAACTTCCATGGGGCCAGCGTCTCCGGACTGTTCAACTTGTGTCCGCATGATGCCGCCGCCACGATCATTGATAAATAGAAATACCTTGATATGCAACATCACTGCCAGTGATAATGCGTCGCACACCGGAGGAGACAACGCGTGGAACTCCAGGACATCGATCTCAACCTGCTCGTCGTGTTCAACGAGCTGCTTCGGCAGCGGCGCGTGTCGGCCGTCGCGACCACGCTCGGCATTTCGCAGCCCGCGATCAGCAATGCGCTGAACCGGCTCAGGAAGGTGCTCGGCGACGAGCTGTTTCTCCGGACCTCGAAGGGCATGGTGCCGACGCCGTTCGCCGAGACGCTCGCGGAGCCGATCGCCTACGCGCTGGGAACGATCCACAACACGCTGAACGTCACGTCGCACTTCGACCCGGCGGCGAGTTCGCGCGCGTTCACCGTCGCGATGACCGACATCGGCGAGATCTACTTTCTGCCGGGTCTGATGAAGCGGCTGGCGAAGCTTGCGCCCGGCGTGTCGATCAGCACCGTCCGTAATCAGGCGGACACGCTCCGGGACGAGATGGAGCGCGGCAACGTGGATCTCGCGATCGGGTTTCTGCCCGATCTCAAGACGGGGTTCTTCCAGCGGCGCCTGTTCCGGCAGAAATATGTGTGCCTGTTCCGCAAGGGACATCCGCTTGCCAGGACGGGCATGACGATGAAGGCGTTCCTGGATTCGGAACATGTGTCGATCGTCGCGGAGGAAACGGGGCACGGGATGGTCGATACCGCGATTCAACGGGCAGGCGTTCAGCGCACCGTTCACCTTCGCGTGCCGCATTTCGTCGCCGTCGGCCACATCCTGCACACGACCGACCTGATTGCCGTCGTGCCCGAGGCGTACGCGACCCGGACGCTCGCGCCGTTCGACCTCGTCAGCGCGCCCTGCCCGATCAAGATCCCCGACATCACGATCAACGTGCTGTGGCACGCGCGCAATCACCGCGAACCCGGCAACCAATGGCTTCGCCAGCTCGTGTTCGACGAGTTTGCGATCTAGCCGTGCTTGGCAGTCCTTCCTGATCGGTGTCACGCCTACTCGCCAGGAAAGCGCGCCGAGCCGACACGCATACGTTAGACGAGAGATTTGGCGCGGCGGCGCACGACGCCCCGCTCGAGACTCGCCGCGACAGTCGCCACGCGCGCCGTCCGCACTGGTCGCGTCGCGCATCGATGCCCGCCGCACGGCGCGGCCGTTCCCCACATGACAGATCGCTTGCGTCCACGCGGAACCCGCCGCACACGGATCAGCCCCGCCCGTCGTCGCCGGACGCACGCGGCTGCCGTACCGCGACAGCGAAATCACCGCCGTGAATAATGCAAATTCATGCGCCTGCATGGACGCCGCGTCGCGAAAGCCGCTACCTTGCGGACACTACAAAAAGCCGACACGGTCTGGAGACGACACATGCAATCCCCCCAACGCACGCTCGACATCCGCAGCTGGCTCGACAGCCAGCGCGTATCCCTGTTTCAGTGGCGCATCCTGCTGCTCTGCTTCGCGATCGTCGCGGTCGACGGTTTCGATACGGCCTGCGTCGGCTTCATCGCACCCGCGCTCAGCCGCGAGTGGCATCTTTCGCCGGCCGTGCTGGGCACACTCTTCGGTTCGGGGCTGGTCGGGCTGATGGCCGGCGCGCTGTGCTTCGGGCCGCTCGCGGACCGCATCGGCCGCCGCAAGACGCTGATCGCGACGGTCGCGTTCTTCGGCGTCGCCAGCCTGCTGACCGCCTATGCGCCCGACATCGAGCTGCTGATCGCGCTGCGCTTCGTCACCGGCCTGGGCCTCGGCGGCGCGATGCCGAACGCCATTGCGCTGACCTCCGAATACTGCCCGGAGCGCAAGAAGTCGTTCCTGACGACCGTGATGTTCTGCGGGTTCACGCTGGGCTCGGGTCTCGGCGGCATTGTGGCGGCGGAGCTGATCCCGACTTACGGCTGGCGCAGCGTGCTGCTCGTCGGCGGCGTGCTGCCGCTGATGCTGGTCCCCGTCATGCTCGCCGCGCTGCCCGAGTCGGTCCGTTACCTCGTGCTCGGAAACGGCGCGCAGCATGACAGGATCGCGCGCCTGCTGCGCAAGATCGCGCCGCTCACCGTGCCCGACGGCACCCGCTTCGTCCTGCACGAGGCCGCGCAAGCCGGCTCGCCCGTTCGCCAGCTGTTCGCGCGCGAATACCGCTCGGGCACGCTGCTGCTTTGGGTCGTGTTCTTCTCGAGCCTGCTCGTCGTGTACCTGCTGACCAACTGGCTCCCGACGCTGATTCATCGCTCCGGGATGCCGCTCGCGATCGCATCCAAGGTGGCCGTGATGTATCAGGTCGGCGGAACGATCGGCGCACTGGTCATCGGCCGCCTGATGGACAAGGCCAGGCCGACTGTCGTGCTTGCCGTTGCCTATGCGTGCGGCGCGGTCTTTCTCGTTGCGACCGGCATCGCAACCGGCACGCTTCTGGCCGCCGCGGTCACCGGCGTCGGCTTCTGCATCAGCGGCTCGCAGATCGGCGCCAACGCGTATGCGGCCCGCTACTATCCGACCGCGAGCCGCGTGACCGGGATCAGCTGGGCGCTCGGCATCGGCCGCCTCGGGTCCGTGGTCGGCGCGCTCGTCGGGGGCGCGCTGCTCGCGGCCGACATCCGCTTTCCGGTGCTGTTCGCGATCGTTGCGGTGCCCGCCGCCGTCGCGTCGCTGTCGATCCTTGCGTGCGGACGGCAGGCACGCGCGATCGACGCCCGGCAGGCGGTTGCGTGATCCAGGGGCATCGGCCGGAGGCGCGCGTATGGGTCGACTGATGTCGATCCACGCAGTCGACTGAGCGTCGCCATCGGCAAACCGTCGGTGGCGGCCCGCGCCTGCGCCACCGACGTATCAACGCGCCCATTCAGGCAACGCGGCTGACAGCCATCCCGGGCAAGCGCCGATTCAGGAATTCCCGGAATACATAGGCAGCCCAATTTATATGCATTCCTCACGAATCGAACACGACGCCGGCCCGACGCACACAACAACATTCAACCGTTTAACGGAGCGGAGACAAATGAAGTTCTCGAAATGGATGATCGGCGGACTCGGCATGCTGACCGTGCCGGCGTTCGCGCAAAGCAGCGTCACGCTGTACGGCGTGATCGACACCGGCGTCGAATATGTATCGCATGCGAATGCGGCAGGCGACAAGGTGATACGCATGCCGGGCATCACCGGCGAGTTGCCGTCGCGCTGGGGACTGCGGGGAACGGAGGATCTCGGCGGCGGATTGAAGACCGTCTTCCAGCTCGAAAGCGGTTTCAATCCGAGGGGCGGCGATCTCGGGCAAGGCGGCCGCCTGTTCGGCCGCCAGGCGTGGGTCGGCCTGCAAGGCCCGTGGGGCACCGTGTCGTTCGGGCGGCAGTATTCGATGACGTTCTGGGGCCTCGCGGATTCCGACATCCTCGGCCCCGACATCTACGGCAGCGCGTCGCTCGATGCGTACATTCCGAACGCGCGCAGCGACAACACGATCGCCTACAAGGGCACCTTTCGCGGGCTGACGCTCGGCGCGACCTATTCGTTCGGCCGGGATTCCGTCGGAACCGGCAACTCGCCCGGACAAGGAACGTGCGCCGGTCAGGTCGCCGGACATTTCACGCAGTGCCGCCAGTGGAGCGCAATGGTCAAGTACGACGCGCAATCGTTCGGCGTGTCCGCGGCCTACGACGAACAACGCGGCGGCGCCGGGGCCGCAGCCAACTTCTTCAACGGCATCGCGCCATTTGCGCTGACCGACGCCGGCGACAAGGATATCCGCATGCAGGTGAGCGGCTACGGGCAGCTCGGGCCGGTGAAACTGGGCGCCGGATGGGTGGGACGCCATGTCGAGACCGTGTCACCGGCGGTGCCCGATGTGCGGTCGGACCTGTTCTTCGCCGGTGCGTCGTACCAGGTCACCCCTGCCGCGCTGCTCGACGGCGAAGTGTTCCGGATTATCGACGGCGAGCAGGACACGCGCGCGACCATGACCACGTTGCGCGGCACGTACTTCCTGTCGAAGGCGACCGCTGTCTACCTGCAGGGCTCGTACTTGTGGAACAGCGCGAAAGCCCGTTACAGCCTGAGCTCCGGCGGTGGCGGCACGACGCCCGCCGCCGGTGTCGGACAGCTCGGCGTGATGGCCGGCATCCGGCATCTGTTCTGAAGCCGGCCGGTGTCGGAGCCTGCGGATCGGCGGGCGCAGACAGGCGCGATATCCGAGCCTGCGCGCCGGCACCTGCGCGGATCCGACGCCGGCCTTCACGCTGATCGCGTAGCGGGAAATTCAACGCAAACGCGATCCGCCAAAGTTCACCGCCCGTTCGACTTCAACCGTCGATATCGGTGCGGTCTCCCCGCGTCGAAGGCGTCGACATGACCAGGAAGCGCACGTCCGCGCCGGAATCGTTGCGCGCCTGATGCCGCTTGCCCGGCGCAATCTCGATTCCGCTCATCGGCGGAACGACGTGGATCTCTCCTTCGATCTCCATCGTGAGATTCCCGGACAGCACGTAGAAAAACTGCTTCGCTTTCGAATGAAAATGCCGGCGCTCGTTCGTGCCCGCCGGCATCCGCTCTTCGATGACCAGCAGATCGGGCGACTTCGACAGGATCCATCCGTCGCAGACCTCCCTCCACGTGTAATGCTCAGCGTTGTCGGTATTGACGATCATGCGAAACACTCCTTGTTGAATCGGGGCAATCGGGCGCGGACGGGGCGCGCCGTGCGCATCGAGAATCCGCAGCCGTCCGCGCTTCGAACGCGCTGACGAGCGGCGCGGCAAACGCCGCAGGATCGAAACGCCACGCGTGGCGACCCCCGGCTTCCCGGATGAATGTCCAGTCTCCGCTCATGATGCGGAGATTACGCCACTCATTGGCCGCGTCGCCGGATATTCACCGCATATTTTGCGGCGAATATCCGGCCATTCGCCGCACGCACGCGTCGCGGTGACGACAATCGGCTAGGCCCGCGCATTCGTCCCACTCCGCCCGGACGACACCCCCTGCCCCAGCCGCTCCGCCACGAACCCGATGAACGTGCGCAGCGTCACGAACCCTTCCCGATGCTGCGGAAACACCGCATTCAACTTCAGCGGCGCTGGCTCATACGCGTCGAGCACCGGCACGAGTGCGCCGCTGCCGAGTGCGTCGCCGACGATGAAGTGCGGCAACCGCGCAATGCCGAGCCCGGCGATCGCCGCGTCGCGCACGACCTCGCCGTTGTTCGCGACGAGCGGCCCCTGCACGTCGAAGGTTCGCGATGCGCCGCCGATCCGGAACTCCCAGCCCACCCGCCGCTCGTGGCCGTACAGCAGGCACGTGTGTCCGACGAGGTCCGCCGGCGACGCCGGCGCGCCGTGCGCGCGCAAATAGGCGGGACTGCAGCACGCGACCATCCGCCATTCCCCGAGCGGGCGGGCGACCAGCGTCGAATCCTCGAGCGGGCCGATCCGCAGCGCGAAGTCGAAGCCTTCGCCGATCAGGTCGACGCGCCGGTCCGTCAGGTCGAGATTGAGGCGCACGGCCGGATGCGCGGCGAGAAACTCGGCGATCAGCGGCGACAGATGCGTGATCCCGAAAGACAGCGGCGCGCTGATCTTCAGCGACCCGTGCAGCTCGGTACTGCGCACCGACATCGCCTGCTCGGCGTCGGCCACCTCGGCGAGGATCCGCTGCGCACGTGCGTAGAACTCGTGCCCCGATTCGGTCACGGCCAGGTTGCGGGTGTTGCGCAGCAGCAGGCGCACGCCCAGCGCCGCCTCGAGCGCCATCGTCCGCCGGCTGACGAACTGCTTCGACAGCATCAGCTGGTCGGCGGCCGCCGTAAAGCTGCCCGCATCGACCGTCGCGACAAAGATCCTGAGATCGCCAAGTTCCATATTGTCCACCTGAATGTGACAGTGATTATCCCCTGAACGGTTTATTTGTCAAATCGATTGACCTAAGCTTCATCTCAACGATCGGCCGAGCCCACTTCCGCGGTTCGGCCACTTCAAGGACATACCAAAATGATTGAGATCCGTGCAGCAAACCAACGCGGCCGTGCCGAGCACGGCTGGCTCAGCTCCCGTCATACGTTCTCGTTCGCGAACTACTACGACCCGAAGCAGGTCGGCTTCTCGGACCTGCTCGTGATCAACGACGACCGCGTGATGCCGGGCCGCGGCTTCGGCACGCATCCGCACCGCGACATGGAAATCCTGTCGTACGTGCTCGAAGGCGCACTCGAACACAAGGACTCGATGGGCACGGGGTCGGTGATCGTGCCGGGCGACGTGCAGCTGATGAGCGCAGGCACCGGCGTGCGGCACAGCGAGTTCAACCACTCGCATGACGCATCCGTGCATTTCCTGCAGATCTGGGTCGGGCCGTCGGAGAAAGGTGCCGAGCCGCGCTATCAGCAGACCAACATCCCGGCGGCGGACAAGCGCGGCAAGCTGATGCTCGTCGTGTCGCCGGACGGCGCCGACGGCTCGCTGAAGATCCGTCAGGACACGCGGATCTACGCGGGCCTGTTCGACGGCAACGAGAGCGCGACGCTCGAACTGGCGCCGGACCGCTATGCGTACGTGCATGTCGCACGCGGCAGCGTGACGGTGAACGGCACGACGTTCGGTGAGGGCGACGGCGCGCGCGTGCGCGGCGAGCACGCACTGACGCTCACGGACGGCAAGGATGCCGAAGTACTGGTGTTCGACCTGCGTCCGATCGAAGTGACGGCCGAGTGGGCATGACGCCCGACTCGGAAATGACCGGGCCCCGCAGCGATGCGGGGCCCTTTTTCAACGGAGAAATCGCATCATGGCCAAGGTTCTGGTTCTTTACTACTCGTCGTACGGGCACATCGAGACGATGGCCAAACATGTCGTCGAAGGCGCGCAATCGGTTACGGGCGTCGAAGTGACGCTCAAGCGCGTGCCCGAAACGATCCCCGACGACGCCGCGAAGTCGATCGGCATCAAGCTGGACCAGGCAGCACCGGTCGCCACGCCTGACGAACTGGCCGACTACGACGCGATCATCTTCGGCACGCCGACCCGCTTCGGCAACATGGCCGGCCAGATGCGCACGTTCCTCGACCAGACGGGCGGGCTGTGGATGAAAGGCGCGCTCGTCGGCAAGATCGGCAGCGTGTTCGCGTCGACCGGCACGCAGCACGGCGGGCAGGAAACGACGATCACGTCGTTCCATACGACGCTGCTCCATCAAGGGATGGTGATCGTCGGCGTACCGTATGCATGCGCCGGCCTCGTCAACATGAACGAAATCACCGGCGGCACGCCGTATGGCGCGACGACCCTCGCCGGCACGGACGGCAGCCGCCAGCCGAGCGCGAACGAGCTCGACATCGCGCGCTATCAGGGCAAGCACGTCGCGGAACTCGCGAAGAAGCTCGCGTCGTAAGCGAGTGAAGCGCGGCGGCGCCGATCGCACCGCCGCGCGAGGGCACGGCCGTTATTGGCGTTATTGGCCGTTGTTGACGGTTACTGGCCGGGCGCCGATGCCGCGGCGGGAGGTGTCTTGCCCGTGGCGGACTTGTCGCCCGTCAGCGAATAGCCGCTGTGCTCGATCTTGCGCAGGTCCTCGGCGTGCTTGGCGCGCTTTGCCTTGCGGGCGGCCTTGCGCTGTGCCTTGTCGAGCTGCTTCTGCGTCGGTGCGGTCGTCGAAGCCGACGTCGCGCCGGGTGCCGCGCCCGACGCCGTATCCTGCGCGAACGCGGCCGGCGCGAGCGCCAGACCGACCGACGTTGCCACTGCCAACGTCACCATACGAAGCTTCTTCATTGCAGGATCTCCTTGTCGATTGTTGATTGCGAATCGTGCGCCGGCGGGCAGGCTGCCGGTGTCAGCGTGCGTCGACGGCGTCCACGCAACGTTAGCCGAACACAATCCAAATGTCCTGACGCGATGTCTGATCTTCCGGATAACTGCCGCGATAGGTCGCCAACGCGAACGCGCCCGTCACAGCCAGCGCGACGCGATCGGCAGCAGAATCGGTACGACGAATGCGGTCAGCACGCCGTTCAGCCCCATCCCGAGCCCGGCGAACGCGCCCATCTCCTCGCTGACCTGGAACGCGCGCGCGGTACCGATACCGTGCGACGCGACGCCGAGCGCGAAGCCGCGCACTTCGGGCTCGGTGACGCGCAGCGCGTTGAGGATCCCGCGCGCGAACACCGCGCCGAAAATCCCCGTCGAGATCACGAGCACGGCCGTCAGCGACGGAATCCCGCCGATCTCCGCGGCAACCGCCATCGCGATCGGCGTCGTCGCGGATTTCGGCGCAAGCGACGCGACCGTCTGATGCGACGCACCAAACAGCGCGGCGACGCCGACCGCGGACACGATCGCCGTCAGCGACCCCGCGAGCAGGCCGACGAGCAGCGGCAGCGCGGTGCGCCGCAGCTTGGACCACTGGCGGTACAGCGGCAGCGCGAGCGCGACCGTCGCCGGCCCGAGCAGGAAATGGACGAATTGCGCACCCTCGAAGTAGGTCGCATACGGCGTGCGCGTGATCGTCAGCAGCGTGACGATCACCGCGACCGAGATCAGCACGGGGTTCGCGAGCGGATTGAAGCGCGCCTTCGCGTACACGGCCTGTGCGAACAGGTACGCGAGCAGCGTGATGGTCAGCCCCAGCAGCGGGCTCGCGGCCAGGTAGACCCAGATCGCGCCGAGCTTCGGGAAAGCCGTCATCGCGTGCCCTCCCCGGGCGCTTGCGCGCGGCGCTGGCGCCTGAGCAGCGCACGTGTGACGAGCGCAGTGACGGCGATCGCAAGCGTCGTGCTGACGGCCAGTGCAACGACGACCGCGAGCGCATCGCCGCGGACCTTCTCCGCCGACACCATGATGCCGACGCCTGCCGGCACGAACAGCAGCGACAGGTGGCGCAGCAGTTCGAGCGCGGTCGGCTCGATCGCATCGGCGACCTGCGGCCGCAGCATCACGAACCCGAACAGCAGCAGCATGCCGATCACGGGACCCGGCACCGGCAGCCCGAACAGGTACGACACGCCCTCCCCGAGACACTGGAAGGTCAGCAGCACCGCAAATGCCTGCAGCATGACGCGCTTCTCCTCGAATGTGGCCGCACCGCAGCGCGGAGGGTCCTTTCCCTGAAATCGTTCCCGGTCCTTTGCTGTATCGTAGCGCCACTTGCACGCAGCCTCCCGCCACCCTGGACGACCCGATGACGCCGAATCTCCCGCCTCACGTCTGCACCGCCCCCGTTCTCGACACGCCGCGCCTCGTGCTGGAAGGCCATGCGCCCGCCGACTTCGACGCGCTCGCCGCGATGTGGGCCGACCCCGCGGTCGTCGCGCATATCGGAACCGGCACGCCGTCGACGCTGCGGGAATCGTGGATGCGCATGCTCGCGTATCGCGGCCTGTGGCCGCTGATCGGCTATGGGTATTGGGCGATTCGCGAGAAGGCCTCGGGGCGTTATGTCGGCGATCTCGGCTTCGCCGATTTCCATCGGGCGCTGGAGCCGTCGATCCGCGGCGTGCCCGAAGCCGGATGGGCACTGGCGTCGTGGGCACACGGAAAAGGTTACGCGACCGAAGCGCTGTCGCACGCGCTGGCGTGGCTCGACGGGCAGCACCGGTTCGAGCGCAGCGTCTGCCTGATCTCGCCGGACAATACCGCATCGATCCGGGTTGCCGAAAAGGCAGGCTTCGCCGACCCGACGCCGGTCCGGTTCAATGATGCCGATACGCTGATGTACGCCCGAGTCTCGCGATGACATCGCCCGCCACAATCTCCTACCGGCATTCAATGAGCAAAAATATTCTCGATTGACTCTATTCCCGACTCAATCAAAGCACCCTACACTTGGCGCACATCCCTCCTCGTGCCTGAGTTTGGATGCATTCTCATCCCGGCCATGGTATTCCGTGGCCGGGGCTTTTTTGCGTGCGCCCATCCCGGATTCGTCGCGTTGGCTGCGCTTCGCACTGCGAATGTCTCGTCGATCGGGATGACATTGAAGCACCGTGCAGGCGGTTGGATCATGCCTGCGCCGGCAACAATCGCATCGGCCGCGCCGAATGATTCGAATCGTTCAAATGATTCGGATGCCGATGCGATTCACGCCGGCGTGCCGAACGGCCCGACGGCGTCATGCGTCAACGCTGCCCGGTCAGCGCGTCACTGCGCCGCGGGCGCGGCGCCTTGTGCTGCCGCCGCCTTGCGCTCGGCCTTCTGAACGTCGTCCGGATAGTTGTTCTCGTCGGCAGTCGGCTTGTAGCCATTCTTCTCGAGCGTGCGCAGCTCTTCGTTGCGCTTGGCGCGCGCGGCCTTGTGTGCGGCCTTGCGCTGCGCCTTCTTGATCTGCTTGGCCGTCGCCGCACCCGCGGTTGCGGATGCCGCATCGGTCGCGTCCTGCGCGAACGCGGCTGGCGCGGCCGCCAGCATGAGACCGATCGATGTCGCCACTGCCACCACTGCCGAAACTGCGCGAATCCGGATCATGGCCGGTTCTCCTTGTCGATATGAATCGTTGAACGAACGCGAGTGCGCACGTCCGGACAAATTAGGCGGCGGCCGCGCAAATGTCCTGAATCCGGCCTGAATCGTCCTGACATCGTCGGCCGGCGCAACGGCATGCAACGCATGCCAGGCAGGTCACGCACGCGCAACAGCGATGCTCGCGGCGGAATCTGTCGCGACATCAGCCGATCGCGTGATGAAGGCGCTTCATCTCCTTTTCGAGCCATCCGAGGAGACTGAACGACGGGCTTTCCTGTTCGGCGGGCGGCATCATCACTTTCTCTTCCGTCGCAATATGCTCGGTGAGCGACTGGCACATCAGCCTGCCCAGTTCGGGCTTCCTGCCGATGAGCGGCGACAGGTCGTCGCTGCGCAGCTGGTAGACGACCACCGGCGTCACCGCGTGGACGGTCGCGTGCAGCTTCGTGCCGGCCAGCACGACGGACTGGCCGATCGCATCGCCGGGCGCCATGCGCCTGACTTCGACGTTGCCGGAAGCGCCCGGCACGACCACCGAGGCCACGCCGGATTCGAGTATCGTCAGCATGCGGGTATCGGAATCCGACGCGTAGACGACATCCCCCTTGTGGAACCGGCGCGGCGTCAATGCGTCGGCGAGCGTGGTCAGATCGGCTTCGTCGAGATGCCTGAACAGCTCGACCGCGCGCAGCAGGCGCAGCCGATGCGACATCGACGAGCTGCCGGCAGGCGGAAACGACAGCGGCCGCAGCAGCACGCCCGCGGCCGACAGATGCCGGTGCACGAGGTCGTAAAGCCGGTTGCGCACGGATCCCTTCTTTTGCAGCGCATCGACGTAGCAGACGAGCTCGTATTCGACGGAATTGGCCCGAAACGCCTTGACGGTGGCGATCGGCGCGGGGCTGGCCAGCACGTCCTGCAAGCTCGCGGCGGCGCGCTCGAGCGCTTCGAGCACGACAGCCGGCCTCACTTCGGGGTCGATCTCGAGCGTGAGCGTCACGCCGTGCGTGCTCGCGGGTTCGCTCAGGTTGACGATCGTCGCCCGGGCCGCGACGCTGTTCGGCACGACAACCAGGTTGCCGAGGCCGTTGATCAGTTTCGTCGCGCGCCAGTTGCTCTCGACGATCCGGCCTTCGAGCTCGCCGATGGTGACCGTATCGTTCAGGCGGAACGGCTGCGTGGTGTTCAGCACCAGACCGGAAAACACGTCGTTCAGCGTGTTCTGGATCGCGAGACCGAGTATCACCGCCATCGCGCCGGACGTCGCGACGAGGCCGCTCAGCGGCAGGCCGAGCACGTAGCCGAGTGCGGCGATCGTGGCCGCGCCGAACACGACACCCGCCGCGATGTCATGGAAGAGCCGCTGCGCGCGCCATGATCGCGGCAGCAGCAAGTGATCGAGCACCAGGCTGAAGACGATCGCACACTGGAGCCACCATGCGACGCAGATCGCCTGGATCGCGAGGCGATCGAGCCAGCCGGATGCCGCGGGCACCGACAGCGGATTGACGTCGTACGCGAACAGCACATAGGTCAGCGCTGCGAAAGCCGCGCATCGCCAGATTTTTCTCGCGACGGAATGCCCACGGCCGAGCACGCGCCACACGGCGATGTCGGCGATGACGATGGGCGCACCATAGACGACCGCGTGGGAGAGATTCAGCATGTCGGATCGGGATTCGGGCACGGGTTGCGATCGGTAGCGGCGCCCGGATTCGAGTGCAGCGGCCCGTGCGGATCGCGCGCCGCGCTACCGCGATTGCACGGCAGACGTTGCCGCATGGCGTCTCGCCTCCCGGTTCTTGCAGACGACGGCCAACAGCGGATGGCGGCCAGCGCCGGCGCTCGCGATCGGCCGGGTCTCATGCGATGGTTCATGAACCGACTGTACGCACGCGGTCGGCCAATGTCCTGTCTTCAGTCTGAAATGTTCTGAATTCCGCCGTGGCTTTCGCGGTGGCGAGCGGCGGCCCGGCAAACGGCGCGGCGACGGGGCGTGGCTCATGTGACGCATGCGCTGCGAGCCGTCGCATGCGACGGCTCGCCAGCCTGCGTTCCGCAACGCACTATTGCCCGCGCGGCGGGAACTCGCCTTCCCCGGCTTCGAAGCCGAGCGCATGCACTTCCGCCCATGCGTCGTGCATCGCCTGCATCGGGCCCGCCGAGTGGGCGAGCGCAGCCGCGTATGCGGCGAGCAGCCGAACCCGCGTGTCCGCGGACACGGGCGCGTTCTCCGGTTTCTGCAATGCGTCGAGCGCGGTGCGCGCGCGCTCGCGGCATTCGTCGACGAGCGACAGGTCGAACAGGCACGGCACCGCGACGGCGGCGAGCGCGATGCCCACCCGCCGGTCGCCGCCCGACGAGAACGCCCAGTCGAGCGCCGCACGCAGGTTGCCGAGCTCGCGCCGCACCACCTCGAGCCGCGTGGCACGCCGGGCGTCGTCACCGCCTGTCGGCGCCTTCCCGAACAATGCGTGGAAGTAGTTCGCATGGGCAAGTGCCGCGGCCGTGCATTCGCCATTGTTCTCGAGCTGCTGCAGCGCGTACGCGCGCGTGGTCGCGAGCAGCCGGTAGCGCGGCGCCCCGTGCACGTTCTCGAGGATCACGAGCGATTTCGACACGAGGCCGCCGATTGCATCGAGCAGATCCGTGCCGGACAGCCCCTTCCCTTCGACGACGTCGCGGACCGCGTCGAGCGAGAAACCGTCCCGGAACACGCCGAGCGAGCGCAGCAGCAGGCGCTCCGCGTCGCAAAGCAGCCGATAGCTCCAGTCGTACATCGCCTGCAGCGTCTGGTGGCGCGGCAACGCGGTGCGAAAGCCGCCTGTCAGCAAGCGGAAATGATCGTCGAGATGCGCGGCGAGCACTTCGACGCCGAGCACCGCGGCACGGGCCGCGGCGAGCTCGATCGCGAGCGGCAGCCCGTCGAGGTGCCGGCAGACCGACGCCGTCAGCGTCAGCGTGCGCGCATCCAGCGGAAAGCGCGGATCCGCGGCACGGGCGCGGGCGACGAACAGCTGCACCGCGCTCGAGTCCATGATCTCGCCGCAGCCGTCGTCCTCGCCCGGCACGTCGAGCGGCGGGATCGGACGCAGCCGCTCGCCGTGGATGCGCAGCGCCTCGCGGCTGGTCGCCAGCACGCACAGGCCCGCGTGCGCATCGGTGAGCGCGCCGGCAACCTGCGCGGCAGCATCGATCAGGTGTTCGCAGTTGTCGAGCACGAGCAGCATCCGGCGGCCCACGACGCCCGCGATGACCGCTTCGAGTGTCGGCGCGCCGGCCGCCTGCGCGATGCCGAACGCGGTTGCCAGCGCGTCGGGCACGAACCGCGGGCACGCGACCGCGGCCAGCGACACGAACGCGATGCCGTCCGGGAAGCGTGCCGCCGCTTGCATCGCCGCTTCGATCGCAACGCGGGTCTTGCCGATGCCGCCCGCGCCGACAAGCGTCACGACGCGCGCGCCGTCGAGCGCGGCAAGGACGTCGGCAACCGTGTGCTCGCGGCCCACGAGCGCGTTCGACGCGGCGGAGAATCGCCAGGCCACCGGATGCTCGTCCTGCAGGCATGCGGGGGCGGGCATCACGGACGTCTCGGCGGGCAACGGCGGCGCATCGTCGTCGTGACCGCCGACCAGCCGGTAGCCACGGCCCGGCACGGTCACGATCAGGTCCCGGTCGTCGGCGAGCGCCTTGCGCAGCGCGGCGATGTGCACCTGCAGATTGTTTTCCTCGACGACGGTCTGCGGCCAGACGCGCTGCATGATTTCGTCTTTCGACACCAGCGCGCCGCCGGCCCGGATCAGCAGCTCGAGAATCTCGAATGCGCGGCTGCCGATGCGCACCGGCTTGCCGTTCGAGCGAATTTCACGTTTGTCGAGGAAAACGTGAAGCGTTCCAATCCGGATCATGTGAGGTGTATTACAGAAGGCGGTCAACGGCGTCCGGAATGACATGACGCCGATTGGGGTCCTCATGCTACGTCATTTGCGCCATTCGATGATTTGAATAATCCGAACTGAATGACCGAATTTTTTGAAGTAATGCAATATTAATCGATGCAGCGCCATCCGGATTCAAGGCATGCGCGCCACGCAGCAACGGATTGGGGCCGGTTGTTTCGCGGTGTAAAACACAAAACAATTGTTCATCCATAAAGCGGATTTTGTGCCGAGAGCCAATCGGCTATCGGCATTTATTTCATCACCTGTTTAATTCTTAGGAATGGATCGGCCAACCGGTATTCGCGGCATTCGAATTCCTGCCATCGCGACCGGGAATCGGGTGGTCCGGCCGATTCCGTTTGGCCGATCGGCGGGATCGAAACGTCCGCTGATCCACTTTCAGAACGTTTCAGATTCGTCTCAGGACATTCAGCGGACCGCTGCGCGACGATGCATCCCACTGACGGCGCCTTGATGCTTTCCGCGCCTTTCGCGCCCTTTGCGCCCTCCGTTCACGCCGGACCGCCGGCTCGCTTTCGCGAGAATCGCCCATGACTGCCCAGACGAACGACGCCTCGACCACCGACGCGCGCCTCCGCCGCCCGACAATCGCGGCGCAGGACGCCGCGTGCGCCTCCATGGCCATCGTCTGCGCGGCGTGAGGAAGGCGACCATGGGCGAACGCATTGCCGGCATCCGGATTCCCGACAGCCCGATCGCGCAGGCAGCCGCCGCGACGGTGCTCGCCAGCGAGCCCGAGATCCTGTTCCGGCACGCGATGCGCGTGTTCCTGTTCGCGTCGATCATCGGCCGGCGCCGCGGGCTCGCGGTCGACCCGGAACTGCTGTTTGTCGCCGCGCTGTTTCACGACATGGGCCTGACCGAACGCTACCGGCATTCGCGCAAGCGCTTCGAGGTGGACGGCGCGAATGCCGTGCATGCGTTCCTCGACGGCCACGGCGTGCCGGCCGAAGCCGCCGCCGACGCATGGCGCGCGATCGCGCTGCACACGACGTTCGGCATCCACGCGTACATGACGCCGCTGACGGCGCTGCTGGGCGCCGGCGTCGAAACCGACCTGCTCGCGCTGCATTTCGACGAAGTGAGCCGGGCCGAGCGCGACGCGGTGCTGCAGGCATGGCCGCGAGGCGCCGGCTTCAAGGAGTTGATCCTCGAGGCGTTCGCCGACGGGATGGCGAACCGTCCGGCGACCGCGTTCGGCAGCGTCTGCGCTGACGTGCTCGAGCGCTGCGATCCGAATTACCGCCGCACGAATTTCTGCGGCCTGGTGCTCGGCTCGAACTGGAAGGAATGAGCCGCGCGATCCTGCTTCGACCCGCCGCTTCGATCCTGCGCTTCGATTCCGCGCTTCGATTCCTATAAACACCCGGTCCCGGGCAAGCGACGGCCTGCGCGCCGGTTCCGGGAACTTCACTTTTTCACCCAACCAGCAACGGAGATTCACGATGCCCATCGCTAAAGCCCAACCCGGCAAGGCCCTGCTCGACCCGACCAATCACACGCTGATCATGATCGACTTCCAGTCGCAGATGTCGTTTGCGACCAAGTCCATCGACGCCGTCTCGCTGCGCAACAACGCCGCGCTCGTCACCAAGGCCGCGAAGGAATTCAAGGTGCCGACGATCCTCACGACCGTCGCCGAGAAGAGCTTCTCGGGTCCGATGTTCGAAGAAATCACGTCGGTCTTCCCGGAAGAGAAGCTGATCGACCGCACGTCGATGAACACCTGGGAAGATCCGCGCATCGCCGAGCGCGTGAACGCGATCGGCAAGGACCGCATCGTGCTGGCCGGCCTGTGGACATCGGTCTGCATCGTCGGCCCGGCGCTGTCCGCGCTCGACCAGGGCTTCGATGTCTACGTGATCGCCGACGCGTGCGGCGACGTGTCCGATGAAGCGCACGAGCGCGCGATGCAGCGCATGATCCAGGCCGGCGCACGTCCGATGACGTCGCTGCAGTACCTGCTCGAACTGCAGCGCGACTGGGCGCGCACGGATACCTACGTGCAGACCACGACGACGGCTGCCCAGCATGGCGGCGCATACGGCCTCGGCATCATCTACGCGAAGACGATGTTCGGCGCGAGCGAAGGTCACTGACCTGCACTGTCCAGTCCTGCGGTGGCGCGCCGGTCACGACGCGTCGCCGTATGAAACGCACGAACGTTACGATCGCGCGGCCGCCCGCTCAGGCCCGCACGAACGCGAGAAGTTCGTCGTTCAGCCGGGCCGCATGCGTCAGATACAGCGCGTGCGGCCCGCCTTCGTAGACGCTGAGCGTCGCGTGCGGCACGCGTTTCGCGGTGGCGGTGCCCGTCAGCGCGAGCGGCACCGTCTGGTCGTCGTCGCCGTGTATCACGAGCGTCGGCACGTCGAACTTGCCGAGATCCGCGCGGAAATCCGTCTCGGAGAACGCGCGCACGCAGTCGAGCGTCCCCTTCAGCCCTGCCTGCAACGCCATAAACGTGGTCCAGTCGAGCGCGGCGCGCGAGACCGTCGAGCCGCCCCGGTTCGAGCCCGTGAACAGCGGCCAGAAATTCTCGAAGAACGCCGCGCGATCGGCCAGGATGCCCGCGCGGATGCCGTCGAACACGGCGACGTCGACGCCTTCCGGATGATCGTCGCGCCGCGCGACCAGCGGCGTGACGGCCCCCATCAGCACGGCCTTCGCGATGCGCCGCGTGCCGTGGCGGCCGATGTAGCGCGCGACCTCGCCGCCGCCCATCGAGAAGCCGACGAGCGTCACGTCGTCGAGGTCGAGCGTGTCGATCAGCGTCGCGAGGTCATCGGCGAGCGTGTCGTAGTCGTAGCCGTTCCACGGCTGGGCCGAGCGGCCGAAACCGCGCCGGTCGTATGCGATGCAGCGAAAGCCGTGCGACGCCAGATGGTGCATCTGCACGTCCCACATGTCGGCGTTCAGCGGCCAGCCGTGAATGAAGATGATGGGCCGCCCGGCGCCCCAATCCTTGTAGTGGATCGAAACGCCGTCGCGGGTCGTGAACGTGCTCATGATGGTTTTCCTTGCGGCTGAAGAAGCGTGCGGTTACGTGCCGTGCCCGGCGAATTTCGCCGTGACCGGCGCAACGGGTTCAGGGTGGAGTCATGCGGACGACGAGCCGGTCCAGTTCGGTCGCGAGGATCATCTCCGTGCAGTTCGCCGGGCGCTTCCCGCCGCGCCATTGCGGCTTGTAGATCGCGTCGCCGGTATGAATCACCTGTCCGCTCAGCGCGCAGCAGCCGCGCAGGCGGGACTTCGCGCTGATCCAGCGTTGCTCGTCGTAGCGGCAGCGTGTCGGGTCGCTCCACGACACGAGTACCGACGAATCGGTTTGCCGCTCGACGGCGACGATCGAGGTTCGACTGTGCGAACGGCCGCTCGACGGCACCGGAGCGGCGGCGCGGCTGGCGCGGGAGCTGCTCGCGTCGCGGCCGTGCGGCAGCATCCGGCGCCCCGCATCCGGCGGCGGGCAGAGGTCGGTGACCATGCGCTCCCAACGATTGAAGGCGTTCATGACGGCGTGTCCTGACAAATGGCGCAAGTTTCGGGGCGTCTGCATCTGCGTCCGCGCTCGCCTCGCTGCGTTCGTCGCCCCGCGACAGGAACCGGCACCGATTCGTGCCGGGGCGACCTCGACATCACGATAGTGCGCGCGCGCTGAAGTGTCCTTTTTCCGCGCTTAAATCTTCTTGAGGATCGGGGTACGCATGCGGGCCCCCGGCATTCAAGATATTTAAGCGGAATTTCAGTACATCCGGCCTCGCCCGGATATAGGCTCCGACCTGCGTTTGCTGCTGCCGCGCTCGTAATCGACGCGCGGCGTCGCACGCCTGCCGGACGCCGGGCAACGCTGCCTCGCGCCGGCCAGACATACCAAACCTTTCGACGCGGCGTCATCCAGCCGCACGCTCAAGGAGCCCCATGCGTCCTACGCACACCGACGCCGTTCCCTCGACCCGGCGCCGCGACATGCTGCTCGCCGGCGCCACCGCCGTTGCAGCCGCCACGCTGCCCGCTGCAGCCGCAGCGGCCGGCGCGCCGAAACATGCCGGTACCACAACTGCCCATCACGGAGCTCATGCGATGAACACGATCACGACGAAAGACGGTACGCAGATCTACTACAAGGACTGGGGCTCGGGCCGCCCGGTCGTCTTCTCCCATGGCTGGCCGCTGTGCGCCGACGCGTGGGACGCCCAGATGCTGTTCCTCGTGCAGCACGGCTATCGCGTGATCGCGCACGACCGCCGCGGCCACGGCCGCTCGGGCCAGCCGTCGCACGGCAACGACATGGATACCTACGCGGACGACCTGGCCGCGCTGATGGACGCGCTCGACCTGCGCGAGGCGACGCTCGTCGGCCATTCGACGGGCGGCGGCGAAGTCGCGCACTACATCGGCCGGCATGGCACGAAGCGGGTCGCGAAGGCGGTGCTGATCGGCGCGGTGCCGCCGCAGATGGTGAAGTCGGCCAACAATCCGGGCGGCCTGCCGATGGAGGTGTTCGACGGGATCCGCAAGAACGTCGCCGAGAACCGTTCGCAGTTCTACAAGGATCTCGCGACGCCGTTCTTCGGCTTCAACCGCCCGAACGCGAAGGTGTCGCAAGGCACGATCGACGCATTCTGGGCGCAGGGCATGATGGGCGGTGTGTACGGCCAGTACCTGTGCGTCAGGGAATTCTCGGAAGTCGACTACACCGAGGACCTGAAGAAGATCGACGTGCCGACGCTCGTGCTGCACGGCGACGACGACCAGATCGTGCCGATCGACGATTCCGGTCGGCTGTCGGCGAAGATCGTGAAGAATGCGCAGCTCAAGGTGATCCCGGGCGGCTCGCACGGGATGTGCGTCGTCAACGCGGACCAGATCAACGCGGAGCTGCTCGCGTTCCTGAAGGCGTAACTTCGCGTCATCGTGGTCCGGCGTCGATGCCGGACCACGCCCGCCCCTCCTCCGCGATCGTTCGCGTTTTGGTGACGATGCGGATTCGGCAGCCTTTCAGCGACCTGTCACGCACGCGCCGCCATCGATCGCGCGCGCGTGCCTTGGCACGTTTCAGAACAATTCAGGCCGCCGCGATTCCTTTTCGGACGCGGATCGCTAACATCGTCGTGACGATTCGCCGGCTCGCGTGGCGACAGCGGTCACGGTGCGCGGGCCGGCCTGAGCACCATCCCGATCAGCGCGCCAGCGAGCGCGCACACCATCGCGACGCGGAAGTTGTCGGCGAGCGCCAGCGTCGTCGCCTGCACGCGGACCGCGCGGTCGAGCAGCGCGACCGTCGCGTGGTCGCCGGTCGCGAAGGTCGCACCGTGCGCGACCAGCGACGCCGCGCCGGCGCGCAGCCGCTCGAGCGTCGCGGGATCGGACAACGTGACATGCAGGCCGACACGATTCGAGTGGGTGGCTTCCATGATGCGCTGGACGACCGCGATCGACGTCGTGCCGAGCTGTCCGCTGAGCAGGCGCGTCGTCTGCACGACGGCGCCGAACGTCAGCGCGTGCTCGGCCGTCACGTGCTTGCCGAAGAAGAAGATGACCGACGTGAGCGCCATCGTCTGCCCGAGCGCCTGCAGCAGTTGCGACGGGATGAAGTCGGGTTCGGCCCACGCGGACGTCAGCTGCGAGCCGAGCGCGAATGCGATCGCGACCATCACGAAGCCCGTCACGATCAGCCGCCGCGGATCGACGCGCTGCAGCAGCAACGCGACACAGGGCGCGAAAAGGAACTGCGGTACTGCGATCCAGCGCAGCGTGTCGCCGATCTGCAGCGGCCGCAGCCCGTAGACGTTCGCGAGGAAGAAGGACGGAATGAAGCTCGTGTTGAGCACGGTGAAGCGCACGAGGCCGACGAGCAGCATCAGCAGCGCGATGTTCGGCCGGACGAGATAGCCGAGGTCGAGGCCCGCCCGTGTCGAGCCGAGCTCGTGAATGAAGAACGCGGCAACCATCAGGATGCCGATGCCCAGCAGTGCGACAATCAGCGGCGACTCGAACCAGAACAGCCGCTCGCCCTGGTCGAGCGCGATGCACAGGCACGCGAAGCCGCCGGCGCCGAGCAGCATGCCGCGGTAGTCGATACCGGACGCGAGACGCTTGATCGGCTCATTGGACAACGACAGCAGCAGGCAGATGATGAACGGAACGGTCAGCAGCGCGTTTTGCCAGAACAGCCAGCGCCAGCTCAGGTGTTCGCTGTACCAGCCTTCCAGCGTCGCCGACAGGTTCAGCGACATCTCGAGGTTCATCGCGTATGCGGCGATCCCGAACGGGATGAGCCGCGGCGGCAGCGTGCGGACGACGAAGCCGACGGTCAGCGGCACGAACACGCCGGACGCGAGCCCGGCGATGCCCTGGCAGACGATGAACGGCGTGAAGCCCGGGCACAGCGGCAGCACGCTCTCGACAGCCAGGAACACGACGGCGCCCGCGAGCAGCACGCGCCGCGTGCCGTATACGAACGCGGCCGCGATCGCGAGCGGACCGATGAACATCTGCGACGCGGTGAACGCGGTATTGATCCATGCGCCTTCGTCGAAGCCGACGCCGAGCGCGCCGCGCACGTCGGCAAGCCCGAGCGACGTGATCCGCGACGTGAGCGTCGAGATCATCGCGCCGAGCAGCACGGCCACGATCGCGGCGATCGAGCGGAACGTCGGCACCGCGACGTCCGGTGGTGCTGCGGACCCCGGTACCGCGCCGCCGGTGACGAGCATCGTGTTCATCGTCGAGCGACTCCCGCGCATGAATGTCGCGCAAGCATAGCGCGATGTCCCGAATCCTGCCTGTACGATGGAGTGAAACGATCGTGACCGATACGCCTCAGGCCCCCTCACCGGCCCCCGCCGCTCGCGGGCGCCGCCTGCCGATCGTGCTCATTGCGCTGTTCGCGATCCTGCTCGTGGCCGTGCTGGCCTACGAGTACGAGGTGCGCGACCTCAGCACCGACGACGCCTACGTGACCGGCCATCTGCACGTGATCTCGCCGCGCGTCAGCGGCACGGTCGCGCGCGTGCTGGTGGACGACAACCAGTTCGTGCATGCGGGCGATCCGCTCGTGCTGCTCGATACGCGCGATTTCGACGTGCGCGTCGCGCTGCAGCGTTCGCGCGTCGCGCAGGCCCAGTCGGACACGGTCCGCACGCAGGCGCTCGTCGAGCAGGCCGATGCGGCGCTCGTGACGGCCCACGCCGACGCGGACAAGGCGGATCTCGACTACGCGCGCGCGCGCGAGCTGACGCGCGAGACGCCGCGCGGGCTGTCGAAGCAGGAATTCGACGCGGCCGACGCGGCGCGCAAATCCGCACACGCGAAGATCGTCGCGGCCGAAGCGCAGCAGCGCGGCTCAAGGGCCGCATTGCAGACCGCCGACGCCGTATCGCGTCAGAACGACGCCGAACTCCACGACGCGCTGCTCCAGCTCGCGTACACGACGGTCGTCGCGCCGTCGGACGGCTACGTCGGCAAGAAGACCGTCGAGACGGGCGAACACGTCGCCCCCGGCCAGGCGCTGCTCACGCTCGTCGAACCGCATCCGTGGGTGGTCGCGAACTTCCGCGAGACCCAGCTCGCGCATGTCCGCGCAGGCGACACGGTCCGGCTGCGGTTCGACGCGCTGGCGGGCGAAACCTTCACCGGACACGTGGACAGCCTGTCGCCCGCGACAGGCTCGCAGTTCTCGCTGCTGCCGCCGGACAACGCCACCGGCAACTTCACGAAGGTCACGCAGCGGGTGCCGGTCAAGATCCTGCTCGATGGCCGGGGTGCCGCCGAACCGCGCATCCGGCCCGGGCTGTCGGTCGTCGTCACGCTGCAGCGCGACCGGTCATGAAGCGCGCGCCGGTTGTCATCGCCACCACCGCGCTGGCGGCGCTGGCCGCGTGCACGATCGTCCCGCAACCGGCTGCGCCGGTGGCGATCGGGCACGATGCGTTCCGCCACGCCGACACGCCGTCCGGCCAGGCCCGCGCGCTCGCCGAATGGCCCGCGCTGTTCGACGATCCCCAGCTCGCGACGCTCGTCGATGCGGCGCTGGCCCACAACGACGACATCCGCGCCGCCGCGGCGCGCGTCGACCAGGCGCAGGCGCTGCTCGGCGTGCGCGAAGCCGCGCTGCTGCCGTCGGTCGGTGTCGATTCCACGTTCAGCCGTTCGCGCGTGTCCGGCACCGTCGACAACGCGTTGCCGAAACGCATGATGCATAACTGGACGCTGCCGGTCACCGCGAGCTACGAAGTCGACCTGTGGGGCCGTCTGCGCGGCGACGCGGACGTCGGGCGGCAGAACGTGCTGCAGGCGATCGCGGATCGCGATGCGGTGCGCCTGCGGGTCGCGACGGAGGTGGCGAGCGACTACCTGACGCTGCACTACGTCGAGCAGGATCTCGCCGCGCTCGCCCGCGCGATCGACCTGCGACGCGCGGCGCTCGACGTGATCGCCGCACGCGTGCGGGCCGGCACCGCAAGCGACCTCGATGCGCTTCGCCCGGCTGCCGATCTCGACACCGCGCGTGCCGACTTCGCGGACAGCCGGCGGCTCCGCGAGAATCTCGTCGATGCGATCGCGGTGCTGACCGGCGTGTCGCCGACCGCGATCGAGATCGGCCCGACGACGGCCGATCTCCGCGTGCCGGATGTGCCGCCGGGGTTGCCGTCCGCGCTGCTCGCGCGGCGGCCGGACGTGTTCGCGGCCGCGCGCCGCGTCGACGCGGCCTCGCTCGAGCTCGGCGTCGCGCGCACCGCCTGGCTGCCGACCCTGACGCTGACCGCGCAGGGCGGCTTCGCGAGCCGCGACCTTCGCACCTTTCTCGACCGCAACAGCTCGCTGTGGAGCCTCGGCCTGAGCGTCGCGGAAACGATCTTCGACGGCGGCAAACGCGACGCGGCCGTGGCCGCCGCGCGGGCCGGCGTGGCCGTCGCGGACGCGAACTACCGCGCAACCGCGATCGGCGCGCTGCGCGACGTACAGGACGCGCTCAACGACATCGCGGCCCAGAAGGAACGGATCGCGCGCTTCGACAGCGCGGCGCGCGCGACGGACGCCGCGGCGCGTCTGTCGCTGAGCCGTTACGGGCACGGCTATGTCAGCTATCTCGAAGTGATCGACTCCGACCGGGATGCGCTCAATGCGCAGCGCCAGCTGATTCACAGCCGTCAGGCCTATGCGGTCGCGACGTTGAGCCTCGTGCGTGCGTTGGGCGGCGGATGGACGCCACCGGCGTCGGCGCGCGACAAGGCGCGCACGGAGCGCGTCGATTAACGCGCATTCAGGACTTTTAAGGGATAGCCTTGCGACGGGGCAGACACCCCGCTGAATGCCATCGCCCGGGGCGGATCGGCCGGTCCGCCGACGGGACCGCCGACGTCTCGATTGTTCTCGTCACGACAATTATCTGTGCGCCCGATCGTGATTTTTCTTGCGTGCGAACCTGCCTAAGATGCGTTTCATCGGGTGCGATGCCGCGCCGATCCAGAAACCCGCTTCGCAGGAGGCCGTCATGAAGTCGCTGATCCATCTCGTTGCCGCGGCTGCGGCGCTGTCCGTATCCGTTGCGTCGTTCGCGCAGACCGACGCTCCGGTGACACGTGCGCAGGTGCGCGCTGAACTGTACCGGCTCGAACAGGCCGGCTATCACCCGTCCGCCGCGGAGCCGTACCCGGCAGAACTCGACGCCGCCGAAGCGCGCGTCAGCGCGCAGGATCCGAGCGGTATCGGCAGCAATGCTGCGCCGGTCGTGCAAGCGGGACGGACGGCCGTCACGACAACGTATACGCAAGATCTTCCGGCTTCCGGTCAATGATTTGCGGCGACGCTGAACGATCCTGAATACAGATGAAGACGGAGCCGGCAGTTCATTCGGCTGGCTCGCGCGTCCTTTCTCGCGATCCTTCAGGTTATCTAAAGATTATTATGTTGCCCCGGCCTATTGCGTCACATAGATTGGATTCAACGCCAATCCGCCTAGCCGAGGCCCGCCATGGATCGCCTGAAGACACTCGAAATACTGAAGACGATTGCCGAACACGGCAGCTTCACGCGGGCCGCCGAAATCCATCGGCTCGGCGTGCCGAGCATCAGCCGCGCGATCCAGAGCCTCGAGGCGTCGCTCGGCGTGCTCCTCCTTCATCGCACGACGCGCCGGGTCACGCTCACGCAGGTCGGCCATGACGTGCTCGAAGAGGCCAAGGCGCTGCTGCAGCAATACGAGCGCTTCACGGTTTGCTGTCGTTCGAATGCCGGCGAAATCCGCGGCGACATCTCGATCGAAGCGTCGAACCTGTTTGGCGCCGAACGGCTGATTCCGGTATTGGCCGAGTTCAATCGGCAATATCCGCTCGTCGGCATTCACGTCGCATGGGCCGATCATCCGAGCGCGGCGATCAGCGGCGCGACCGATCTGTCGATCGTCACGCAACGGACATCGAGCCTGTCCTGCATCGAGCGGCCGCTCGGACGCATTCCGATGGGCATTTACGCGAGCCCGTGGTATCTCGCCGCGTGCGGGACGCCCGACAGTCCGCACGCGCTCGAACGGATCGAGCTGCGTCATGGCCGATCGGGTACCGGCGTATCACCATGGCTGTTGCGAAACCGGCATACCGGCGCGACCGCCGAAATCCGGCTGGCCGGCGCGATCCGCTCGAACTGCGTCGATACGCTGATCCTCGCCGCGACATGCGGCACCGGCATCGCGGTGCTGCCGGAACACCTCGCGCAGTCGCGCGAGCGTGGCGGCGAACTCGTACGCGTGCTGCCCGACTGGCGGATTGCGGACGTGGAGGCGTCGCTGCTCTATCAGTCGCGTCGGAACCTGCCGGCGCGCATCAGGATGCTCACTGAGCATCTCGTCGACGCGTTCCGCGGTGACACCGGGACGGGCTGTGCGCAAGCGCTACTCGCGGATACCCCGGCGGTCTCGCGCATCGCGCATCGGCGCACGTCGGTCATCGATGCAGGCGTTGCCGCATGAGTCACGACGCCGGTCGAGACATCATTCCCCCGGACCGGGATGCATAGTTGAGTCCAGTAAAGCATCAATGGAACGCGCCCGCTCATCAGAGGAACGTATCCACTTGAGATGGACGGCGGTGCAATTCATGAGAAGCGATCATGGGAACTGTACAAATAGACAGTTGCTCTAGCGCAAGATTTACAGATTGCCAGTGGGCATCGAGCGATCCACTGGTTCGCGTGCTACTGGCGAGTCGCAGCTTGAACCGCATGTTCGCGCAGTCGCCGCCTTCTTGCGCGACACGGCGCCATCGGTTTATGCATTGCGACGCAACCATCAGAGGTGACGAAGGGGATCCGCCTCCCGGATCTTCCCCTTTAGGTCGGATGCCGACGCCTGGTAATGGCTCGCCCGGAGCCGGAATTCATCATCGTTTACCCTCAAAACCGACCGTACCGTGAGCGTCTCCCCTTTTTTTGGTTGCATTTTATAAAATGGTTTATAAAGATACGCACAACGGAGGTGAGACGGAATGTCCGAACAGATCGTGTTGACCAAGCGGCAGCAGGCGATTGCCCGCCTGAAGGATGCCATCCTGGAGGGGCAATATCGCCCCGGCCAGTCCCTGCGCCAGATGCAGCTCATGAGCGATCTCGATCTTGGCGCAACGCCCGTCAGGGAAGCGGTCCTCGAGTTGGCATCAAGGGGGCTCCTCGTGCATGACACACATCTTGGCATGCGCGTGGCGGAGCTCGACCGTCAGCGGGTGAGGGACACCTATTCGGTTCGTGCAGTGCTTGAATCGGAAGCGGCGGCGCTTGCCACCCAGAACGCGACCGATGAGAACATCGTCGATCTGGACAGGTATACGCGACAAATGGAGAGCGCATTCGAGCAAGGCGACATGCGCGAATTGCGGCTCGCAGATGGTCGTTTCCACCGGACACTGTACGAAGCCGCCCGCAATCCCGTCCTGCTCAACCTTATCGAGCAGATGTGGGAGCAATTTCCGCGATACATGCTCTGGTCCGACCCCGACCGTGTAGCAGCGTCGATTGTCGAGCATCGAGAGATCATGGAGCGCTTCAGGAATCGCGACGCGGAAGGTGTTGCATCCGCGGTGCGGACTCACCTGATGCATGGCCTCGACGCCTTTGAAAAGATACTTCGACTGATCAATCCTTAACGACTGGAGAGCATCATGCGATTCCGTTTTACGCGCCATGTATCATTCGCACTACTAATAATGTCAGGTACTTGCTTCGCACAGACAGGCGGTACTCTCGACAAGATTCGGCAGAACGACGAGATCGTGTTCGGCTATCGGGAAACGGCCATACCGTTTTCCTACATGGATGCCAGCGAGAAGCCCGTGGGGTTTTCGATCGACTTGTGCAACAAGATTGCGGATGCCGTGAAGCAGCGGCTCAAGCTTCCAGGCATCAAGGTCAAATACCAGGCGATCACCGCATCGAACCGGATCCCTCTGCTCGTCAATGGTGCGATCGACGTGGAATGCGGGTCGACCACGAACACCGTGGAGCGACAAAAGACGGTCGATTTTCTCGATACGACGTTCGTGACCGGAACGCGGGTGATGGTGAAGACCGCTTCCGGCGTCAAATCGATTGACGACCTCAAAGGCAAGGCCATCGCCGTGACGGCTGGTACCAACAACATCAAGGCAGTTCAGGAAGTCAACGTGAGCAGGAAGCTCGGGCTCAATCTGGTGTACGGCAAGGACCATGCGGAGAGTTTGCTGCTCTTGCAGACAGGCCGCGTGTCCGGATTTGCAACGGATGACATCCTTCTCTACAGCCTTCGTGCGGGGGCACGCGACCCGTCCGCTTTGGCAGTCGTAGGGCCGATGCTCTCGACAGAACCTTACGCGTTGATGATCAGAAAGGGCGACGAAGCATTCAAGCAGGTTGCAAACGACGCGTTGCTGCAACTCTTCAAATCCGGTGAATTTCGGCAAATCTATGCCCGTTGGTTCAACGCACCGGTTCCTCCCAAGGGCATAACGCTCGGGGTGCCGCTATCGGAGCCCTTGCAGAAGCTGATGGCGTCGCCCAACAGCAACGGCGTCTGACCGGTAATGGCCGTGCTCTGCACGGCCCCGTATTGCCGGAACCTGCGTGGCAGGTCGCAGACGGCGACACATGACAATGGAGTACCCGATGAACTACCAATGGAACTGGGCGGTATTCGCCCAGATTTCGCCAGACTCGCAACAGCCCTACTGGCTTCTGTTTCTTCATGGCGTTGCCGGCACAGTATCGATTTCCGTCGCGAGTTGGGCGATCGCCATGTCGCTGGGCATCGCGATCGGCATCGCACGCACCGTCGACGCGGCCGCAGTACGTACGCTGGCTGGATGGTATGTGCAGTTTTTCAGAGGCATCCCGCTACTGGTACAGATGTTTCTCTGGTATTTCGTGTTGCCCGAATTGATCGATCCGTTGAAGCGGTGGGCAGTCCAGACCGACGCGGCAACCGTGCAATTCGTGCTTGCCGCTGTCTGCCTTGGGCTTTTCACGTCGGCTCGCGTAAGCGAACAGATACGCGCCGGTATCCAATCGCTCTCCCGAGGGCAACGCTCGGCGGCGACTGCATTGGGCATCCGATCTCTCGACACCTATCGATTCATCTTGCTGCCGCAGGCGCTGCGCGTCGTCTTGCCGCCGCTTACCAGTGAAAGCATGAACCTGATCAAGAACTCGTCGGTCGCGATGACCATCGGTTTTGCCGAGCTGACGTTCCGGGCCAGGGAGATCGGGGAAACGACGTTTGCGTATTTCGAAGCGTTTTCCGTCGCCACGCTCATCTATGTTCTCGTCGCGTTGGCAGCCTATCGAATGATGGGTTTCCTCGAACGGCGAGACGCGGTGCCGGCTTGAATCGGTCTTTGGGGAAATAACGTGAAGCTGGACTTTTCAATCGTTACCAACAATCTCGGCTACCTCGCCAGCGGTTTCACCTACACGCTCGAGTTAACCACCTTTGCAATTGCTGGCGGAATGACTCTCGGGCTCCTTCTCGCAGTGGCTCGCATTTCTCCGGTCACGGTCGTCAGCCGTCTCGCTGGCTGGTACGTCACCCTCATGAGGTCCATCCCGCTGATTCTCGTCCTCTTCTGGATCTTCTTCCTCCTGCCGCTCATCCTGCAGTGGGTGATCGGAAGCGATCAACCCATCAAGGTCGACGCGAAGCAGACCGCGATCCTGACTTTCATTCTCTTCGAGGCTGCGTACTTCTGCGAGATCATCCGCTCGGGGATTCGGTCCATCCGGTCTGGCCAATGGGCCGCCGGCGCAGCCCTCGGGCTGTCACGCTCGTCTGTCCTGACGTTTATCGTTCTTCCGCAGGCCATGAAGAACATGATCCCCATTTTCCTGACCCAGATCATCGTGCTGTTTCAGGACACTTCACTCGTGTATGTCATTTCCGCAACGGATCTGGTCGGCGCCGCGTCGCGTATCGGTGAGCGGGATGCCAGCCTCGTCGAACCGTATCTCTTTGTGGCGGCCGTCTATCTTGCGGTCAGCCTTCTTGTTTCGGGTTTCGTGCGCAGACTGGAAAAGCCGAAATTTGTCTAAAACCGGCAGTGGAGTGGACCGTGATTCAGATCAACAACGTTTCAAAGTGGTACGGAAAGTTTCAAGTGCTCAACAGTTGTTCGGCAATCGTCGACAAGCGTGACGTAGCCGTCGTGTGCGGCCCGTCCGGCTCCGGCAAGTCGACGTTTATCAAGACGATCAACGGCCTCGAAACTTTTCAGAGCGGCGAAATTCTGGTCGGCGACCAGGCGCTGCGTCCCGGTGGCCGGATTGCCAAGGACTATCGGGCAAGAGTCGGCATGGTTTTCCAGAACTTCGAACTGTTTCCTCATTTCACAATCCTGCAAAACATCAACTTCGCGCAGATGCGCGTGCTGCGGCGAAGCAGGGATGAAGCGACCGACCGCAGCCAGGCATTGCTGGACCGGGTCGGGCTGAGGGCGCACGAATCCAAATATCCGGGGCAATTGTCAGGGGGCCAACAGCAGCGCGTGGCGATTGCGCGCGCGCTCGCAATGGACCCGCAAGTCATGCTCTTCGACGAGCCCACGTCAGCGCTCGATCCCGAAATGGTGAACGAGGTTCTCGATGTCATGACCGAGTTGGCGCAGGACGGAATGACGATGCTGGTCGTCACGCACGAAATGGGCTTTGCCAGACGGGTCGCGAACCGCGTGATCTTCATGGATCAAGGCCAAATTCTCGAGGACGCACCAACGGACCGCTTCTTCGAGTCACAGGGCGAATTGCACGAGCGAGCCAGGAAGTTCCTCTCCCGAATACTCCATCACTGAGGGCTTTGCTCGACGCTGGAGCTTATCGCGCTCCACAGTTCCTCGACGCCGGGGCGCTGTGGGCCGCGGGCCCTGTACGCGCAAATGGATACATGAACGTCCCACTTTCCGTCGCCCAGCGGCACGAGATTCCAGTCGCGGCCTGCATGAAATGAACTGTCAGCCAACCAGACCACCCCCAGTCCGCTGGACGCGAGATCGCCAAGCACGTCGGACATCTCCGCCTCGAACACGGGATAGCCGACAATTTTCGGCGCCTTCTTCATCGCACTTTCCACGACCCGTGCGAAGTAGACGGTCGGCGAATACATCAGCAGCGGAATCGGCTGATCCTCGCTGCCCGGCATTGCAATGCGGCCGCTTTCGACTTCGTGGCGAGCGGCATAGGGCTTCACGACCTCCACGCCGAGATCAAGTTTCTCGAAGCGGTCGTCGTCGATCCGGATGGGGTGCTCTTCCTGCTGGAAACAGATCAACAGGTCCGCCATGCCCGACGTCAGGGAGGACACGGTGTCGTGAACGTTCCCGAGTTCAAGGCTGCAGCTCATCTCGTGGCCGCTCGACCAGCTCTTCCACCAGTCGGGGAGACGGGTTGTCGCGAGTGCGTACGGAAGAGCGATGCGCACGTGGTTTCGCGCCGGCACTGCACGCAACTCCACACGAGTCGACGAGAGCTTGCTAACGATTTCTGCTGCCGTCTCGCGAAATTTCTCGCCGGCCTCCGTCAAAGCAGTCGGAAATGCGTTGCGGTCGATCAGCTTGACACCAAGCCACTGTTCGATTGCCTGGATGCGTCTGCTGAATGCCGCTTGAGACACGTTTCGCATTTCCGCTGCCTTCGTGAAATTGCGCACTTCCGCCAGCGTAAGGAAGTCCTGGAGCCATCTTGTGTCCATCTGAAACCTCGGGAGAGAAATTCTGCTGCCGATGCGTGCTGCGCAACTCGCGATGCGTTCCACGCATGACGACCGGATGCAAATTCAACATTGGACGCGTTTGCACGCACCACTTTAAATTTTACTCACCCCAGCCAGTCAATAGGATCTCAAATTATGAACCTCGATCTTCGTGCAGCAGCAAAGGAATTCATGGTGCGCTATGGCGGCGACACCTTCCCGAACCTCTTTCGTTCGGCCAGCGGGGCGACCGTCGTCGACGATACGGGACGAGAGATTCTCGATTTCACGTCGGGTCAGATGTGCGCCACGATCGGCCACAACCATCCGGCCATCGTCGAGGCGGTAAATCGCGCCGGCAAGGAAGCGTTTCACATGTTCAGCGGGATGATTCCGGAAGTGGTCGCCGAGCTGTGCAGCAAGCTCGCTCGTGACTGGATGAATGCGCCCCTGAAGAAGTCCATTCTGGTCAACACTGGCTCTGAGAGCAACGAAATCGCGCTGCGCATGGCGAAGATGTACACCGGAGGTCACGAAGTACTGGCCGTGGGCGGATCGTGGCATGGCGTGACCGGCGCTGCCAGCGGCGTGTCGTTCGCCAGCGATCGCAAAGGCTACGGGGTGCCGCAGCCCGGCGTTTATGTGATGCCCGAGCCGAACATGTACCGTCCGTACATCAAGGGCATGTCCGGCGAAGAGTCGGCACTCGCGTGCCTCGAGCTTGGGTTGAAGATGTTCGACATGGCGTCGTCCGGGCGACGCGCTGCCATCATCATCGAGCCGGTGATCAGCGCCGGTGGCGTGCTCGTGCCGCCCAAGTCGTACATGCAGGCCCTTCGCAAGGCAGCGGACGACCGTGGAATGCTGCTCATTTTCGACGAGGCCCAGACTGCTTTCGGTCGTATCGGTCATCGGACCGCATCCGATTTCTTCGACGTGGTGCCCGACATCATGACGGTCTCCAAGACGATGGGCGGCGGCCTGCCGCTTGCAGCCACGATCACGACTGAGGCGATCGAACAGGACATTCACGAAAAGGGCTTCACGTTCTACACCAGCCATGTCTCCGATCCGCTGCCTGCGCGAGTCGGACTGGCTGTCCTCGATACGATCGTGAAGGAGGACCTGATCGCGCGTGCAAGAACGATGGGCGCCTACATGCGGGAGCAGTTCCTCGCGTTGCAGGAGAAGTACGACGTCATCGGCGATGTCCGCGGCGAAGGCATGCTGCTCGGCGTCGAACTTGTTACCGATCGCGAAAGTCGCCAGCCGCATCACAAGCTCGGCGGCCTGACGACGCAAAGATGCTTTGAACTCGGCTTGAGCATGAACATCCGCCGGCGTCCGGAGCGTGGTTCGGTCTGGCGCATTGCTCCGCCGCTGACGGTATCGCGAGACGAAATCGATCGCGGCATCGCGATCCTCGATCAGGCTTTGCGGGAAAGCCTCGACAAGCTGGCGTCGGCGTAAAGAAACCGATTTCGCTTGAGTGGCGCGGGCGCGATTGACCGTCGCGCCCGCGCTCTTCCTTGCTTCTGGTCAATGCAGTTTTTTGCTGGCGATAGCGCTCACCATTGTCCCGAGAGGATGGCCGTCTGGTTGAGGCTCGCGAGGTTGTCGGCGAGCGGCTTCGTGTCGCGTATGAGATTCACGATTGAGAATTTCGGCAGCATGGCGTACGCAAGGGGCTGGTCGGGATCCGGTGGACATCTCCCATTCAAGCGGTTACCCCCTCTGGCGCCCACCCGGAATTCCCGACGAGAAATCCTCTAGCTTGTGTCCAGCGTAGTAGGCAGGCTGCCGTTAGTGCTCGATTCCTTTTCAATCGTCCATTCAGGAAATTTTAATGGTCGACCTTGACGATATGCGCATGATTCGGGCGCTCGGCGCCTCGCGCTCGCTCTCTGCTGCAGCCCGTCTCCTGTATCTGACGCCTCCCGCTGTCACTGTGCGCCTGCAGCGCCTCGAGGAACGATTGGGCGTTCGATTGGCAGTACGGGACACACGCAATATGACACTGACAGACGAGGGGCAGTGTCTCCTGCAGGAAGCCGAGGAGCTACTGGAGCGGATCGAAGCCATTCCGTCTCGAATCTCGAACGACCAGGGCGCTATCAGCGGGAGCTTGCGCATCGTCGCACCGTTTGGCTTCGGAAGAACCTATGTCGCGCCGATCATCCGCGATATCCATCGGAATCATCCGAAGCTGCAAGTCGCACTTTATCTATCGGACAGCCCGGTTGCCGCAGCTTCAAGTGCAGACGTCGTGATCAACATCGGCAGCACCGAGGCGTCGGCTTGGGTAGGACATTACCTCGCGCCGAACGAGAGACTGCTGTGTGCAAGCCCGAGCTCTGCCCGTCGGATCAATCTCTCACATCCGTCAGAGCTGCGGCAATATCAATGCCTTCGCCTGCGCGAAAGTGACGACGACATGCCGCGCTGGCGATTTACGGAAGCGCGCGCCGATGACGACAGGCCGTCCAGAACAGTCACGGTTCCAGTTGCAGGCTTACTCTCGTCAAACGACGTCACCGTGATAAGCGACTGGGCCACCAACGGCATCGGCATCATGGAACGCTCAGAGTGGGACGCCGCCCCGCTTATTTCGGCTGGAAAGCTGATACGCCTGCTACCTGATTGGCGACTTGCGCCGGCACCCGTGATGGCTTTCGTACCCGGTAGCCGCGACGTCTCGATTCGCCAGCGACTGTTTCTTGATGCGGCAAAACGTGCCCTTCACCCTCCACCTTGGCGCCGTTGACGTGGTGGGCAACCAGAAGGGATGTTGGCGGCGAGAGTATGAACAGCACCACGTCATGAATCGACGGAACAGACACGCTAGTGTTTCGAGTGACAGGTTCGCAACTAAAAGCCGTTCATTGCACCACCTGGTCGGACGTACCTAAGGCGTCTGGCTCCTGGAGAATGAATGTGCTCCACATCTCTCGGCGATAAGGCAATGGCGTCAAGCAATTGGATGGAGAGGTCGATGGCTGGCGGAGACAAGTCGCTACGCTCGATGGTCGCGTACTGGCTGGTACCTGACCCGGAGAAACCGGTTCGGGTCACGAAGTTCAGAAACAGGCGATCCGTTCAAGAATGCTATGTATGCATCGAGACATTCCGAATGGGTGGGCACGCCGAGATGTTTTTCTTTCGTCACCAAGACGGAACGTGGCGCATTTACCCGCCGACGGGAGAACGACCAGCAATGTGCGTCCCTGATTCGATCGCGAACATTTGAGTCACTTGGGCGGCTTAATCCGGGCCGCCCGCACCTCAGGCGTCAACGACGCTGAATTAATAACAATTAAGCCTCGGCCCCGAATCAACCGTCCAAAATGGAATGCAGTCCCGCACGCAATGCACGGACGCTTCCACGGAGTTGACGATGGCCACGACCTGCACCCATCTCGGTGACGCGCACATCCTGCACACCGACAAGGACTACTGCGAAGCCTGCGTGAAGGCCGGTGGACGCTGGGTCCATCTGCGCATGTGCCTGACGTGCGGGCAAGTCGGCTGCTGCGATTCGTCTCCGAACCGTCATGCGAGCAGGCATTACCAGGAGACCGGCCATCACCTCGTCCGCTCGATCGAACCGGGCGAGCGCTGGGTATGGTGCTACGCGGACGAAACCATCGCCGGCGAGATCGACCCGTAAGCGAGTCGATCCGCGCCCCCTCATTTCGAACCCCTTCCCCGACCAAGGGTTAACACCGCTGCTTCCCGCCTTTGTCACGCCGATTTTTTCGACTATAGTTTATCGAACGATAAGTTATCTATCGATAAATAGCGAGGTCCTCCATGCCTGTCACCAAACTTGCGCACTACTCGATCCGCACGCTCGATCTCGAGAAATCGTGCCGGTTCTACGAACGCGTGCTCGGCTTCAAGCGCGGCTACCGCCCGCCGTTCGACTTTCCCGGCGCCTGGCTCTACAAGGGCGGCGACGAAGGCGACTACGGGACGGTGCACATCATCGGCGTCGATCCGGGCAGCCCGGACGGCCTGGTCGCCTATCTCGGCGACAAGGACGTGTCGGCGACCGGCACCGGCACCGTCGACCACATCGCGTTTCTGGCCACGGGCGTCGAAGCGATGTGGGACACGCTTCGCGCCGAGCAAATCGCGTGGCGCGACCGGACAGTGCCGAGCCTCGGCCTGCATCAGGTCTTCATCGAGGATCCGTCGGGCGTCACGATCGAACTCAACTACCCCGCTGCCGAAGTCGCTCACCTGAGCATCCCGGAACCGGCGGCGCAGCACACTGGAACTCACGGAGACTGACATGCACAACAGCACCATGACGAACCGGAAGGCGGCCATCATCGGCGGCTCGCTCGGCGGACTCTTCACCGCGAATCTCCTGCTGCGCAACGGCTGGGACGTCGACGTGTTCGAGCGCGTGCCGGAAGAACTGTCCGGGCGCGGCGCGGGCATCGTCACCCATCCCGAGCTGTTCGAGGTGATGCTCGCCGCGGGCGTTCGCCTCGACGAATCGATCGGCGTGAAGGTGGAATCGCGCATCACGCTCGCGCAGGACGGGTCGATCGTGTCCGAGCGCCGGCTGCCCCAGACGCTCACCGCGTGGAGCAAGATGTATCACGTGCTGCGCGCGGCGTTGCCGGACCAGCACTACCACGCGGGCGCCATCGTCACCGACGTCGCCGACGGGCCGGACCGCGCCACCGTCACGCTGTCCGACGGCTCGGTCGTGCATGCGGACCTCGTCGTCGCGGCGGACGGCTTCCGCTCCGCCGTGCGCGAACGCTTCCTGCCGGATGCCCGGCTTCGGTACGCCGGGTACGTCGCGTGGCGCGGCCTCGTCGACGAACTGAGCCTGTCGGATGCCACCCACGCGACGCTGTTCGAGAATTTCGCGTTCGGCCTGCCGCCGCGCGAACAGATCCTCGGCTATCCGGTCGCCGGCCAGGGCAACAGCACGAAGCCCGGCGAGCGGCGCTACAACTTCGTCTGGTACCGGGCGACCAGCGAAGACAAGGACCTGCCGAACCTGCTGACCGACGAGACCGGCAAGCTGTGGTCCGGCGGCATTCCGCCGACGCTGATCCGCCGCGAAGTGCTTGCCGATGTCGAGGAGGCCGCGCACACGCTGCTCGCGCCGCAGTTCGCAGAAGTCGTATCGCGTGCCACCCAGCCGCTGTTCCAGCCGATCTTCGATCTCGAAGTGCCGCAGATGGCATTCGGCCGGATCGCGCTGCTTGGCGACGCCGCCTTCGTCGCGCGGCCGCATTGCGGGATGGGTGTCACCAAGGCCGCCGGCGACGCGATGGCGCTCGTCGCCGCGCTCGCCACGCGCGCCGACACGCTCGATGCGCTGGCGGAATACAGCGACGTGCGCACGCAGTTCGGCATCGCGATCGTGCAGCATGCGCGCCATCTCGGCGCGTACATGCAGGCCCAGCTCCAGAACGAAACCGAACGTGAGATGGCGGAACGCTACCGGACGCCGGAAGCCGTCATGCGGGAAACCGCCGTTCCGCCGCGTTTCTGATCACGGGCGGGGGCGTGGGCAGTCCGCTGTTCCTGCCGCTTCCGCCGCCCACCCGCTGCAACGCATTCGACACGAAGGAGACATCGTGGACCACCCCATCCCGGCTGCCGCAGGCGCCGCCCTCGACATGGATGCGTTCGCCCCCGCGACGCATCCGCTGCTGAGCAACCCGCGCTTTCGCGATCTGGTCAGAAGACGCCGGACGTTCGCGTGGACGCTGACGATCGCGATGCTGGCGATCTATTTCACGTTCATCCTCACGCTCGCGTTCTCGCCCGGGCTGCTCGGGCAGCCGATCGTGCAGGGCCAGCCGGCCACGTGGGGCATCCCCGTCGGCTTCGGCATGTTCGTCGTGACGTTCGCGCTCGTCGCCGTGTACGTGTTCCGGGCCAATTCCGTCCACGACGCGCTCGTCGCGTCCATCCGCCGGGGAGACGCAAAATGAAACGCCTGCTCATCGCGTCGCTCGCCGCACTCGGCTCATGGCCCGCGTTCGCGGCCGAACCCGCGTCGGTCGCACACGGCCACAATCCGGTCGCGATCGGCATGTTCCTGCTGTTCGTCGCGTCGACGCTCGTCATCACGCGCTGGGCGGCACGCAAGAATCACAGCGTGGCCGACCACTATGCGGCCGGCGGCAAGATCACCGCGTTCCAGAACGGCTGGGCGATCGCGGGCGACTACATGTCGGCCGCGTCGCTGCTCGGCATCTCGGCGCTCGTGTTCACGAGCGGCTACGACGGCCTGATCTATTCGATCGGCTTTCTCGCGAGCTGGCCGATCATCCTGTTCCTGATCGCGGAGCCGCTGCGCAACCTCGGCAAGTACACGCTGGCCGACGTGGTGTCGTACCGTCTTCAGCAGAAGCCGATCCGCGCGTTCGCGGCGTCGAGCTCGATCGTCATCGTGCTGCTGTACCTCGTGTCGCAGATGGTCGGCGCGGGCAAGCTGGTCGAACTGCTGTTCGGCCTGAACTACACCGTCGCGGTGCTGGTCGTCGGCGTGCTGATGGTCGTCTACGTATTCTTCGGCGGCATGCTCGCGACCACCTGGATCCAGATCATCAAGGCCGTGCTGCTGCTCGCGGGCGCGGCATTCATGGCGCTGATGGTGCTGAGCCGTTTCGGCTTCAGCCTGAACGCGCTGTTCGCACAGGCGATTCTCGTGCATCCGAAGCACGCCGCGATCATGAGCCCGGGCGGGCTCGTGTCCGATCCGGTGTCGGCCGTCTCGCTCGGCCTCGCACTGATCTTCGGCACGGCCGGCCTGCCGCACATCCTGATGCGATTCTTCACGGTCGGCGACGTGAAGGCCGCGCGCAAGAGCATCCTCTATGCGACGGGGATCGTCGGCATCGGCTACGTGCTGATCATCGTCATCGGCTTCGGGAGCATCGCGCTGGTCGCGTCGGATCCGCAGTACCACAATGCGTCCGGCGCCGTGATCGGCGGCGTGAACATGGTCGCGATCCACCTCGCGCACGCGGTCGGCGGCAATGTGTTCCTCGGCTTTATCTGCGCGGTCGCGTTCTCGACCATACTCGCGGTGGTGGCCGGCCTGACGCTGGCCGGCTCGTCGGCGATCTCGCACGATCTGTATGCGAACGTCGTGCGCGGCGGCAACGCGTCCGATCGCGAGGAAATGCGCGTCGCGCGCGCAACCACGCTCGTGCTGGGCGTGCTGGCGGTGCTGCTCGGCATCGCGTTCGAGAAGCAGAACATCGCGTTCATCGTCAGCCTCACGTTCTCGATCGCGGCCAGCTCCAACTTCCCGGTGCTGCTGCTGTCGGTCTACTGGCGCGGGATGACGACGCGCGGCGCGGTCGTCGGCGGCATGCTCGGGCTCGTCACGGCCGTGACGCTGACCGTGTTGAGCCCGACCGTCTGGGTGCAGGTGCTCGGCCATCCGCACGCGCTCTATCCGTACGAGTATCCGGCGCTCTTCTCGATGGCGGTCGCGTTCGTCGGGATCGTCGTCTTTTCCGTCACCGACAGCTCGGCCCGCGCGACGCGCGAGCGCGCGCTGTTCGACTCGCAGCTCGTCGAGTGCGAGATGGGCATCACGCAACAACGCGGCTGATCCGCGCGGCCCCCGCATTCTGCAAGAAACCGCAGACACCATCATGCATTACACCTGTTGCGCGTCGCCGCATGCACCGTGCGAGCAGCGCCGGATCGAAAGTGGCATGATTCGATCGGCGATTCGGCCGTGCCGCCGTGCGCGGCAATGCGGTACACATGGGCAACGGCCGTCCGCTCGCCGATTCCGATTCCGGTGAAGCGGCCGCGGACGCGCGGCCGCCGGCGAGACCGGTGTTCGATCCACGCGGCATTGCACCTGCCGCGCACTGGAGTAGCGACGATGAAGATTGTCATTGCCGGCGGCTCGATCGCAGGGCTCGCGGCCGCACTGACGCTCGATTGCATCGGGCACGACGTGGCGATCTACGAGCGCTCGCCGACCCCGCTGCGCGGACGGGGCGGCGGTGTCGCCGTGCTGCGGCGCATGATGGCGTTTCTCGAACAGCACGGGCATCACTGCCGCGACATGATCAGCGTGCCGACGCATCGGCGGCGCTGGATCGACCGCGACGGAGCCGTCACGCGCGACGAACCGGAGATGCTGCCGTTCTCGTCGTGGGATGCGGTCTACCGCTCGCTGTGCGGCACGCTGCCGCCCGGGCGGATCCACTACGGGCACGCGGTAACGGGTTTCGAACAGGATGCCGGCGGCGTCGACGTGCAACTCGACGATCACCGGGTTCGCGCCGACGTGCTGATTGCCGCGGACGGCACGGGCTCGAGCCTGCGCGCGCGACTCTTTCCCGGCTATGCACCGTCGTTCGCCGGCTATATCGCGTGGCGCGGCATCGTCGACGAAGCCGATTTCGACACCGCGGCGATCGCGTCGCTGGTCGAGAACATGACGCTGCACAAGGCGCCGGGCGAACTGTTCATGGCCTTCCTGATTCCCGCGCTCGACGGGTCGCTCGAACCGCGCGCGCGGCGCTTCAACTGGATCTGGTATCGCAACGAAACAGACCCCGATGAGTTGCGTCGCCACCTGACGGATCGCGCCGGGCAAGTCCATCACGCGTCGATTCACCCCGGCCAGCTGTCGGACGACTCCGTCGAGACGCTGATGCAGCTCGCCCGCGAACGGCTGCCGGCCGTGTTCTCCCAGCTCGTCGTCGCGACGCGCGCGCCGTTCATCCAGGCGATCTTCGACGCGCTGAGCCCCGACTTCGTCGACGGCCGTGTGGCGCTGGTCGGCGACGCCGCCTGCACCGTGCGGCCGCATACGGCATCCGGCACGTCGAAGGCTGCACGCGACGCCGTGTCGCTCGCGGAATCGCTGCCCGTGGACGCAACCGACGTCGTCGAGCGGCTTGCACGATGGTCGGCGGAACGCCGCACGGACGTGACGTCGCTGCTCGAGAAAGGTCCGCAGCTGGCCGCGGCGTTCGGGCTCGGCAATCCTCTGTGACGCGGACGCGAACGCACGCCGTGCCGCATACCTGAATTCAGAACAATTCACTTCTGCAGACCTAACCGAATCGCCTAGACTCGTCGTGACGGTGGACGCGCGTGTGATGAGCGTCCTTTCCGCCGAGCACTGCACGGCGCCCCGATCCGGGCGCCGGCAGCTTCCGATTCAGCTTTCTCGTCGAATAGTGAGATCCAGTCATGGGTAATCCGAAGCTCGAGGTTCTGACGCCCCACAACAGTCAGATCATTTTCATCGATCAGCAGCCGCAAATGGCGATGGGCGTGCAATCGATCGACCGCCAGACACTGAAGAACAACGTCGTCGGGCTCGCGAAGGCGGCCAAGGTATTCAACATCCCCACCACCCTCACCACGGTCGAAACGGAGAGCTTCTCCGGCTACGCGTTTCCGGAGCTCCTCGACGTGTTTCCGAATCACCCCGTGCTCGAGCGGTCGTCGATGAACTCGTGGGACGACCAGAAGGTACGCGACGCGCTGGCGAAGAACGGCCGCAAGAAAGTGGTCGTGTCCGGCCTGTGGACGGAGGTCTGCAACAACACGTTCGCATTGTGCGCGATGGACGAAGGCGAATACGAGATCTACATGGTCGCGGACGCGTCAGGCGGCACGTCGAAGGAAGCGCACGACTTTGCGATGCAGCGGATGATCCAGGCGGGCATCGTTCCCGTGACCTGGCAGCAGGTGCTGCTCGAATGGCAGCGCGACTGGGCGCGGCGCGAGACCTACGACGCCGTGATGGATATCGTCCGCGAACACTCCGGCGCGTACGGTATGGGGGTCGACTACGCCTATACGATGGTCCACAAGGCACCTCAGCGCGCGAAGCAGAAGCACGAGATGCTCGCGCCGGTGCCGGCGCCGATCTCGAAGAAGTAACCGTCGCGCGGCGGAGCGGGCGCCGGATGTCGGGCGCCCGCTTCCGCGCCGCCTGAGCGCGGGCTTAAACGTCCTGAAATTCGCGGCAGGCAACGCGTGGCCGCAGGTCACGCGCACCGCGATCGTTTGCTTCCCGCCGCCGTTTCCTGCCGCCGCAAGCGCGGCGCGCCAAGGACGGAAAGCTCAGGAATACCCATCACATCGACAGCAGATTGAAAGGATCCGCGCGGCCTTCAAACGCCCACGCGCGCACGCACACAAACGGGTTAAGAACGTTTCAGCGTCGCTTCAGGACTTGGCCGCCGGACGCGCCATAGACTGCGCGCATGATCCGCCGTGCGCATCGCCCGACGCGTCGCGCGCATCGATCCGCCTGGAGTGGAGCACGCATGAAACACAAACGACTCTGGTTCGGCGCCGCCGGGATCGCGATCGTCGGCGTGGCGATCGCGATCGGCATCATGGTCGAGCCGTCGATCGCCCCGATCGAACCGCCCGCGCCTAACTCGTTCGATCCGCAGCTCGTTCGCGCCGGCGCGCGCATCGTCGCGCTCGGCGACTGCATCGTCTGCCACACCGCGAAGGACGGCAAGCCGTTCGCGGGCGGCCTGCCACTCGCGACGCCGTTCGGCACGATCTACGCGACCAACATCACGCCGGACCCCGACACCGGGATCGGCCGCTGGTCGCAGGACGCATTCGCGCGCGCGCTGCGCAGCGGGATCGCGCGCGACGGCCATCAGCTCTATCCGGCGTTCCCGTACATCCACTTCACGCGGATCTCCGACCAGGACATCGCGGCCGCCTATGCGTACCTGATGACCCGCGAGCCCGTCCACGCGTCGACGCCCGCGAACGACCTGATCTTCCCGCTCAACTTCCGGCCGCCGGTCGCGTTCTGGAACATCATGTTCCTGCGCAAGGGCGAGTACCAGCCCGATCCGGCGCAGTCCGCCCAATGGAATCGCGGCAAGCTGCTGGTCGACGGTCTCGGGCACTGCGCGTCCTGCCATTCGCCGCTGAACGCGATCGGCGGCGAGCAGGCCGGCAAGGCGTTCGACGGCGGGATCGTCGACGGCTGGGACGCGCCGCCGCTCAATGCACTCGGCAACGCGGTGCATCCGTGGACGCAGGCGCAGCTCGTCACGTACCTGCGCACCGGCCGCGCGAGCGAACACGGCGCGGCCGCCGGGCCGATGCTGCCGGTCACGCGCGACCTCGCGACGGTCCCGGTCGAGGACGTCGAGGCGATCGCGACGTACATCCTGTCGATCCAGAAACCGGGCGCCGCCCAGCTCATGCTCACCGCCGTCAGCGACAAAGCGACGACGCCGGCCGAGCAGCGCGGCGCGGTGCTGTTCCACGCATCGTGCGCGCAATGCCACGGGCCGGCATCGCCGATGCAGTCGATCGGCGAGCGGCCGACGCTCGCGTTCAGCACGGCCGTCAACGCGGACACGCCGCGCAACGCGATCCAGATGATGTTCAACGGGATCGGCTGGCATGGCGAGGACACGCTGAACTACATGCCGTCGTTCATCGACCCGTACGACGACCGGCAGATCGCGGACCTCGCCGCGTACATCCGCGGCGCGTATTCCAGCCGGCCGGCATGGTCCGGCATCGAGACAATGGCCGCGCAGCTCAGAAAGGAGGACAGCGCGCGATGATGACCCTCACCGTGAACGGTGTCCAGCACACGCTCGACATCGACCCGTCCACCCCGTTGCTGTACGTGCTGCGCAACGACCTGCACCTGCACGGCGCGAAGTTCGGCTGCGGCCTCGGACAATGCGGCGCGTGCACGGTGATCGTCGACGACAAGCCGATGTTCTCGTGCCTGATCCCGGTCTCCGCGATCGGGCAGCGCCGCGTGCGGACCATCGAGAGTCTCGGTACGGCCGAGCATCCGGGGCCGCTGCAGCGCGCGTTCATCGACCACCAGGCCGCGCAGTGCGGCTACTGCATCGCGGGCATGATCATGCGCGCGCAGGCGCTGCTCGAGCACAAACCGAAACCGACCGAGGCCGAGCTGCGTGCGCACATGGAGCCGAACCTTTGCCGTTGCGGCACCCACATGCGGATCCTCGCGGCCGTGCGGCAGGTCGCCGGCCTGCAGGAGCCGGACGCCGCACCCGAACCCGTCACCATCAGCAAGGCGCTCTGATGACTCACGAAGACGACATCGATGAAGGCCGCCGGCATTTCATGATCTCGGGCGCGCTGTTCGTCGCGTTCAGTCTCGCGCCGGCCGCCCGCGCCGTCGCACAGGAAGTGATCGCCGACGAAGGCGCCGCCGTCCGCGTGACGAAGGCGAACGTCACGCTGGCCGGCAGCCTGAAGACCAATCCGCTGCTGGACGCGTGGATCAGGATCACGCCCGAAGGCAAGGTCACCGTGTTCACGGGCAAGGTCGAGCTCGGCACCGGCGTGCGCACCGCGCTGCTGCAGGTGGCGGCCGAACAGCTGGACATGAAGCCGTCGCTGATCACGTTCCTGACGGCCGACACCGGCGCATCGCCCGACGAAGGCCTGACCGCGGGCAGCCACACGATGGCCGACAGCGGCAGCGCGCTGCTGAACGCGGCCGCGCAGGTGCGCGGCTTGCTGGTCGACGGCGCGGCGAAGCACTTCGGCGTGGACCCGCGCACGCTGACGGTCGGCGACGCGGTGATCAAGACGAAGGACGGCCGCACGATGAGCTATGGCGACGCGGTGCGGATCGTCGACCTGCATCGCAAGGCCGAGCCGACGTCGCCGCTGAAGGATCCGGCCACGTTCACCGTGATCGGCACGTCGCTGCCCCGCGTCGACATTCCGAACAAGGTCACGGGCGGCGTCAGCTACGTGCAGGACATGCAGCTGCCCGGCATGCTGCATGCGCGCGTCGTGATGCCGCCCGTCTACGATGCGAAGCTGCTGTCGTTCGACGAGGCCGCAATCCAGAAGATGCCCGGCGTCGTGCGGATCGTACGCAACGGCAGCATGCTCGCGGTCGTCGCGCGCGGCGAATGGCAGGCGGTCGTCGCGCAGCGTGCGCTCGCGGCAAGTTGCAAATGGTCGCCCGGCCGGCCGCTGCCCGATCGCGACAAGGTTCACGAGGACCTGAAGCGCATCGCGACCCAACCGATCGAAATCGCCAACACGCATGCGGAGACTGCACCGGCCGCGAAGACGCTGACCGCGACCTTCCGGAAGAACTACCTGCTGCACGGCTCGATCGGGCCGTCGTGCTCGGTCGCGCAGCTCGAGAACGGCGTGCTGACCGTGTGGACCCACTCGCAGGGCGTCTATCCGCTGCGCGACGCGCTCGCGGAGATGCTGTCGATGCCGAAACCGAGCATCCGCTGCATTCACACCGAGGGCTCCGGCTGCTACGGCCACAACGGCGCGGACGACGCGGCCGCGCATGCGGCGCTGATCGCGGCCGCGATGCCCGGCCAGCCGATCCGGGTCCAGTGGATGCGCGAGCAGGAACACACGTGGGATCACTTCACGCCCGCGATGGTCACCGAGATCAGCGCGTCGATCGACGCGAGCGGCCACATCGTCGACTGGCATTATGCGCTGTGGAGCAGCTCGCACAATGAGCGGATCGTCAACGCCGGCCGGCTGCTGCCCGCGCGGATGCTCGAGCCGCCGTTCGTGTCCGCGCCGTCGACGCCGATGCTGCAGCCCGAGGGCGGCGGCGACCGCAACGCGATTCCGCTGTACGCGTTCCCGAAGATGCACATCGTCAACAACTTCTCGCCGACGATGCCGCTGCAGACGTCGGCGATGCGCTCGCTCGGCGCGCATACGAACGTGTGGGCGATCGAGAGCCTGATGGACGAGCTGGCGCACGCGGCCGGCGTCGATCCGGTCGAGTTCCGGCTGCGCCACATGCAGGACACGCGTGCGCGGCACGTGATCCAGATGGCGGCGTCGCGCTTCGGCTGGCCGCGGCCGCCGCGGGCGCGCAATCACGGCGTCGGCTTCGCGTTCGGCAAGTACAAGAACCTGATGGCGTATGTCGCGATCGCGATCGAGATTTCGGTCGTCCCCGAAACCGGCCAGGTGACACTCCTGCACGCGGACGTGGCGGTCGACGCCGGGCAGGTCGTGTCGCCGGACGGCATCCGCAACCAGATCGAAGGCGGCATCATCCAGGCGGCAAGCTGGACGCTGTACGAGGAACTGAAATACGATACGCAGCGCATTCGCAGCTTCGACTGGAGCAGCTATCCGATCCTGCGTTTCTCGGCGGCGCCGCGCAGCCTCAGGGTTCACCTGATCAACCGTCCCGGCGCGCCGTTCCTCGGCGCGGCCGAGGCGTCGATGGGGCCGACCGCCGGCGCGCTCGCGAACGCGATCTTCGATGCGACGGGGCAGCGCATGCGGGAAATGCCGTTCGGCGGCGAAGGGCTCAGGAAACGCATCGACGCTTAGCGGCGCCGGCAAACCACCGGGAAGGAATTCGAACTGATGGACATACTTCAATCGATGCGCGTCTTTGCCCGTATCGTCGAAACGGGCAGTCTCACACGCGCATCCGACACGACGGGCCTGACGACGCCGCGCGTGTCCGCGCTGCTGCGCACGCTCGAACAGCATCTCGGCGCCCGGCTGCTGAACCGCACGACCCGCCGGCTGTCGCTGACCGAGGACGGGCGCGCGTACTACGAGCGCTGCGTCGCGGTGTTGCGCGAGATCGACGACATGGAGGCGTCGGTATCGCACGCGCGCAACGCGCCGCGCGGCTGCCTGAAGGTGAACCTGCCGCCGGCGATGGCCAAGCAGATCGTGGTGCCCGCGCTGTCCGGCTTCCTGGCCGCCCATCCGGACATCACGGTGGAACTCGGCGTGACCGACCGTCAGATCGACCTCGTCGGCGAGGGTGTCGACTGCGTCGTGCGGGTCGGCGCGCTCGACGACTCCGGGATGATCGCGAAGCGGATCGGCAGCCTGACGACCTGCACCTGCGCGGCGCCGTCGTACATCGCGCAATACGGCGAGCCGGAGACCGTCGACGACCTGCCGCAGCACTTTGCGGTCAGTCACGTGTCGGCCGATACGGGCCGGCCGCGGATCTGGGATTTCGTCGTCGACGGCGAGACGCGCGTCGTGCAGATGTGCGGCAAGGTCGCGGTCAACGATGCCGATACCTACATCGCGTGCGGCGTCGCGGGCATCGGATTGATCAAGACGTCGCTGTACCTGGTCGAGCCGTTCCTGAAGTCCGGCGAGCTGCGCGAGGTGCTGTCCGACTTCAACGTGCCGCCGCGGCCGATCTCCGTGCTGTATCCGCCGAACCGTCACATCCCGGCGAAGCTGAAGCTGTTCGTCGACTGGCTCGCCGCGCTGTACGAGCAGATCCCGACGCTGCAGGGCAAGCGGGGCTGAGCGGCGGCGGACGCTTCCTCAGCAAGTACCAGCTCCCCCTCGTTCCCAAACGACCCTATTCCTGTGTGCCCCGTTGCGTGGACGCTTTCGGCTCGGACGCTGGTGTGGCCGGCGCAATCTGCCGAGGCGCGGACCGCGTGACGGGCTGATCCTTGGCATCGACCAGGATAAGCACGTTGTCACGCACTTCGATCTTCACCGGATCGGTCTTCTTCCATTGTTTTTTCGGCACGACCAGCTTCCAGACCGCACCGCCCCCAGGCTCACGGAAGAACGCCGCGACTCCGACCACCGTCGCGTCCGGACTCATCGGCTCAGTCACGCTGGCGCTCGCGCCGGGGCGAAGCACCACATCCCTGGTGGCGAGCAGATCCGCCTTGAGTGCATCGAGGTCATTCGTCTGCAATTGGGTGTAGTCGAGCTGATCGAAGGTCTTCGCGTCCTTCAGCTGGTAGAGCCTCACGACCGTCGACAACGGCCGCCCAGCGGCGCTTGCGTTTATTGCCGACCGTGCGACGAGGTCCACATTCATCGTCTTCACCTGCGTCGTGAAGACCCATTTCGCCGCGTCCACCGTGCTGTCCTTCACGGCTTGCGCGATGCCGCAACCGGCGGTTGCAAGGATGACCAAGGCGGCCGCTGCCCCGACCACGCTTCGCCTTGCCGGTGTCATGAGAAGGTTCATCTGCTGCTTGTCCATATTCCGTGTCCTGCATCGCGTTGTCCTGCCAAATGGTGTGTTGGGCTCATGCGGCTTTTGTCGCCCCGCTCCAGCGCCCCAGTTGCACCGATGTCACGCGTGGGCGTCCGTGCTGCACGCTGGGCGGTGTGCCAAGTTGTGTGGTCAGACCCAACTTCGCCTGACCAGGCGCCAACAACGGCTCGGGCATCAAGTCCGGGTGCACCTGCATCTCCAGCAGCGCTTCGCTTTCGTATCCCAGGTAGAAGCGCAGTAGCGCGGTGATCTGGCGGTACGCAGCTTGCCCCGGCACAAGCGCCGCGACCGTCGCACGCGTGTGCGGCGTGATGACGACGCGCACCGTGTTCGCCCTATCGTAAAACCCGCGTCCAAGCAAGCACTGCTCGCCCAGCGCCGCCGGTTCGAAATCGTTGACGGCACGCCACACCGGATAGAACTCCTCAACCGTGATGGCGGCGTCCGGTATCGCGTGTTTCAGCACGCCGGCGAGCCCTTCCGCGGTGCGCGTCTTCTGAGTGGCCAGTCCGAGCATCGACAACAACGTGCGCGTACCGACACCCGGCGGAAGCCCCCGGTCCGGTGCACGCGTGTCCGGCGATCGGAACCCGAGGCCGACAAAACTGAGCACGCCGCGCGAGACCGTATCGAAGCCATCTGGCTGGAAGCCGGCCGGATACCGGTATTTGCGCCAGATGCGGTAGAACTGCATTGCGATGCGATGGTGGAACAAGTCCAGGAACGCGGACAGCGGCTCGGCGCCGTCGCGGTTCTGCGCGACCTCGTCCACGAAATACGTTGGCATGCGCGCGTCGACGCCGTACAGGCCGAGGAACGTCGTGCGAACGGCCGGCGGTGCGTCAGGGTCGTCGACGTCGTATTCGACCGCATCGATCTCGCGCGCCGGAAATCCCAGCTGAGCACGGGACCGGAAGCGAATCGGATCCGTTACAGGTGAATCGGTCGTCCCCAGCGGCGCGGCATCGGGTGCAGCCATTTCGATCAGCGCGCAGAAGCGATAGAAATTCATCCTGTGTGCCTGACCCAGCAACGCCGGCAACAGCATCCGGTCCGCCAGGGTCGGTGGCAAGGTAGTCAGGCTGCGCTCGGACTGATACGCGGGGGCGTTCAAAACGGTGCTCCTTCACCCTTCGTATCAGACCATTCGAGGCGCTGGCCGGTCGGCTGCGACACGATGACGAGCTTCGTGTACAGGTTGACCGTCGCATACAGACCCAGGAACCGATTGAGCATGGCACCGAACAGTTCGAGGTCGCCGTCGCCCGCAAAGTGCGTGCTGTCGATCGTCACCGCAATCTCGACACCGCGCATCAATCCACCCTTCACGAGCTTCTGCAACTGCCGATGCCGCACGTCGGTGATCGCCTCGATGCGGCGACGATTCAACTCTCCGTCGGTCCAGTCGTACAGGGCGAGGGAACCGCGCAGAATCTCCGCGTCGAGCAGCGACAGGTAGTTGGGCGCCAGATGAGACAGCACGCGCCACTGGAAACGGTCCCCGGTCGGCGGATACACCGGTAATGTCGGGGCAGTCAGATTGCGCACCGACGCGATGTTCGTAAAACCTGTCCGCATGCGCGTGATGCTGGCGTCCCGCAACGCCTTGCGCGGCAGCATGCCGTTGGTGCCCGTGACTGACAGCGACAGCGTCTCCTGCGGTAGCGCGTGTTCAGTTTCCCAAGCATGGCCGCCGAGTACCACCCAGGTATCGAAGCGTCCTGACGGTGCCCGCCGCACATGCGCATGAAAATAGCGCTCCGGCATCGCATGGCGCATCATGCCGCCGCGATGGCGAAACGCCGCGAACGGCACATATTCGAAGCGCCGGCCGCGCTCGATGCCGTGCACCGCGTCGACCGAGTAGATGTCGACCAGTGGCCCGTGCTGCTCGCGCGCCCGTACCCGGTATTCGGTCTCGAACTGCGTGACCTTGACCGGATCGGCCTGGACAGGAAACAGGTTGATGATCGGTGTGCAGTAGAGCCGCACATTCTCCGCATTGAAGCGCATGTCGTCCTGCCACGGCTTTGCCAGCACGATGTCGACGTCGACGTAGGGGACGGACGCGGGAAGCGCCTGAATGTCGAGCCCGAGCAGGTCGACGAACATGAACTTCTCGGGGAACGTGAAATACTCCAGCAGCAACTGATATCCGCCGAACGTGTTGTCGGCTTTCGGCCACAGGCGCTCGTCGCCCGCGAAGCCGGCCGCTTCCATCCGCAGCCCCGGCATAGCCTGAGGCGCGCCGGGACGATCCTCCGGGAACCCCGGGACGCGCACGTGCATCGCGAGTGGTTTCCCCGTGAGCGCCGCGTGCAGCGCAAGGGCAATGGGACGATCCGCGTCGAGATACAGCCGCAGGCGCGGCATATGCAATCGTTCGCGCTGGGCCTGCTGTTGGATAGCCAGACGAAACCGGATCACGGAACGACCGTCTTCGCGTGCCCATGCCCCTGCTTCGGTGAGCGTCAGCGGATACAGGTCGATCGACTGTGTCGTGCGGTAGACGCATTCGACGTTTGTGGTCGCCCCTTCGCCAGTGCCCGTCGCGATCGGTCCGGATGTAACCTCGAGCCCGGCCGCGAGCGTCTCGGGCTTCTGCAACGCGCCCATGTCCGGCGTGAGTTCGAGGATCGACAGCGACGGAATCATGCGCAGGTAGTGCGGCCAGAGCATGCTGACGAGCCCTTCGGTCAGTTCGGGCAGTTCGTCGTCGAGTTTGTGGCGCAGTCGCCCCATCAGGAACGCGAAGCCCTCGAGCAGTCGCTCCACATGCGGGTCGCGCTCGCCACCGCGATCCAGGCCCAGCTCGCGTGCCCGATCGGGGAACGCGTCAGCGAATTCCCGGCCGGCTTCGCGCAAATAGCGCATTTCTGCCTCGTAATAGCGCAGGATCTCGTTGTCCTTGATGGCGTTCGTCATCTTTTGTCCTGTTGAGTCATTCCGGCAGTGACCCGCCCGGGATCGGCACGGACGCGTCGCGAACTGCAGCGAGTGCGCCCCGCGGCAACGGCGGCGGAACGGACGCCGTGCCGCCAATGCGTGGTGCAGCGGCGCGGGTCACAAAAATGCGCGATGGCAGAACGAAACCACGGAGCGCCAGCAGATCGAGCGGCCCCTTGCCGACGTCGGTGCGCATCAGGTAGGTGAGTGGATACGTAAGCGACGACGGTGCGGGCATGAGCGGCGCCTGCGCGGTCAACGCATCCGGATCGTCCGGCTTGGCGACCGATCGCTTTGCTTGCAGAGCAAGTGGCAAGGCTTGCCAGGTCAGCTGGTAGGTGGAAGTATCCACGGGCGTCACGTGTGCACGCTCCAGCAGGCGCACGAGCGCCCAGCGACCGCCGAATTCGAGGTTCAGGTTCGTGCCGGCCTGCTCGGTTTGCCATTCGAGTCGCGTTCCGGCCGTCTGTGCGTCGTTCGACGGCCACTTGAGCGTCTGCCACACTTCCTGTTGGTTGTAATAGTGCAGCTTCTGCCCGTCGATGGTCAGGAGCGTATCGGTTATGCCCGGAGTGGGCACAGGTTTGAGATCGAACGCATATTGAGGCTCGCCCTGCGCGAGCAGGTAAGCGGCGATCCGCTGCAACGTGTTGATGGCGTCGAGGAAGGCTGGATCGATCGTGCGTACCGCACTGCTTGCGCCGGAGCCGCTCGACGCCGGCACCCATTGATCGCCCTGCAGCGTCAGCACGCCCGCCAGTTGCGTCGCCAGGAATGAACCGACGAGCCCGCCCTGCGGGCGCAGGAAGCGCGCCAGTTCAGGCAGCGACGCGTCGTTGGCCGTGTTCGCGAACGGATAGCGGCCGGCAAATGACTGATTCCAGGTCGCGACGATCGTCTGGCGCCACGCGTCGTTGAGGCTTGCCTGGGCGGGCTCGAGAACGGCCTGCGTGGCCTGCGCAATGGGCCGCACGAACAGCGCCTGCCCCATCCCGGTCCACTGCTCGCCAAGGCTGGCCGCGACGAGCTGGGCATAGGCGAGCGTATCGGCCAGTTCCGAACTCCTGCCCTGAAACAGCGACTGTGCGAGCTGCCGGGCTTCGCTGTCGACGTCCGGACTGTCGGCAATCTGCTGCAGCTTCAAGCGCAGCGTCGTGATGCGCTCGGTGAAGCGCTGCAGGCTAAGGTCACTGGTGACGTTGGCGGTGGCAGCATTGCCGGATGCAACCAGGCGCAGCACGGGTCCGAACGATGCGCCCAACGGCCCGGCCGGATCGGGGCTTGCAGCTTGCGGTGCGGCGTCCTTGCTGGCGAGGAGACTCTGCGCTTTGGTCACCAGCGTGTCGGATAGCGAGGTCCGCACCGCGCCGGCGCCGCCTTGGTATTCGAGCGATTTCATCAGTGCGATCACGGGCGACTGACGTGAATCGGCGATCAGCTTCAACTGAGCGATGGCCGCCGGTAGCGTTGGCGCTGGCTCGCACGCGATGCCGTTCATGAAGGTCTGCCAATATTCCGCGTAATCCGCGAAGTACCGCGCGCGCAGCGCGGCTCGCAACGCGTCGGGCGTCGTTGCCGACGCGCTGCGATTGGCGCCGCCCGTTCCGAGCACCCAGTCAGCGGTCACGCCGTTGCGTTTGGCCGCTTCGTCGATCGACGCCTCGATCGTGCCGTCCCAAGCCTGACGCGTAAATACACCGGGAACGCTCGCTGAGGTCCGCAACAACCCTCGGGTGTCGGTTCCAGCGGTCAACGAAGCGAGCGTCTGATCGGGATATTTGCGTCCGACCGAATCGAGGATTCCTTGGTAAATCGTGTCGTCCGAGTTCTTGACGCCGATCACGGCGAGCAGCGTCTGGCGAGCGCCGCCGACAAGCTCGTCACGCGATGCGATGCGCCAATCGGGGTGCGCGCTCAGGCGCTGCGCGTAGAACGTCAGCAGCCGCTGAGACAGGTCGAGTTTTTCGCCTGGCGACAGACCTGCACCACCGCTCCAGTATCGGACGAGCTGCGGTGTCAGGAACGCGGCATCGGCACGTGTCGGCTCGGCCATCATGAGGTACGTTTTGAGTGCGGCATGACCGTCGCGCGCGAAACGGCTCACCTGATCATCGACCTGCGTCGTCGGCATCTGGGTCAGATCGACCAGTTGAGCCTCGATGTCCTGCTGCACGGGCGCGACGAGTTGAGGGCGCGCTTCGCGTGCGTAAGGCGCCCACAGTGCGGTGAGCACGTCTTGATCGTGATTCAGGCCAAAGCGAGAAAAGAGCGTCGGATGCTGGACGCGCGCTTCATAAAATTCGATGCGTTGCTGGAGCGCGAGCAGTGCTCGCAGACGGGTCGCCGGATCATTCGCGCCATTGAATGCGCGCAGCACGTCATGCGTGAGCGCCAGGCCACGCGCATTCGTCAGGCCCGAGACCAGCATGCCGCCACCCCACAACCCGACGGCCGCCAGTGCGATCACGCACAGCACCGTGATCGGATGCGCCGCCATGCGGCGGCCCGGCGTGCGCTTCGCGGCGTCGGTCAGATATCGCCATAACGGGTAGTGAAGACTGTCGGGTCCGGTGGCGACTGTTCCGGCAGCAGGCCATGGCGCGAAGAACACGCCGGCAATCGGCAACGGGCGCCGTTGCCAGTCGGACAGATTCGCGATCCAGCGCGCCAGCGGCCCGCTGCGGGTATCGAGCCGGGTCGACAGGTCCGATGCGTAGCGGTCGTCGCCGTTGCGCGCGAGTTGCGTGATGCTCACGTCCGCCAAACGGTGACGAAGCTCGAGCAGCGCAGCTTCGATGGCGGGCGCGTCGGTGGATCGAGAGAATTCGCAACCGGTGACCGGCGTGTCGGCGTGGCGAGCGGCATCCGCGCCGGCGAGATCGAGAACGAAGACCGGTGCAGACCAATGCAGCAAACGCGCGATGCACGCGAGGTGAACGCCCCAGGAACGCGTGCCGCGGACTGCATCCTGTAACGGCGCCATGCCGTCGAGCGTCAGCACGATCGCATCCACCGGGCGCGCGCGGCGAAAGCGGCAGATCTGCTTCAACCACGCTTCGTCGGGCCGACCGTCCGGCCCCGCGCGTCCCCACAGCAATACCGCGTCGTCGGTGAGGAGCCAGCCGCGCTCGGCGAGTTCGGGCAGCAGCCGGCCAATGGCCGCGTCATCGCCCGCCAGCAACAGCCACGGTCGGCGATAGCGCCAGCGAAGGCCGTGCGTGGCGCGAAGCGTCGATGAGAGTCCGTCCAGGACGCTGGCTCGATCGCGTCGATCTGTTCCCGTGCCAGTGCCGCCACGATTGTCGTTCAGCCATTGCGACAAGCGACGCTCCGCAACCCGGAAGCGTGTAACCGCCTTCCAGATCGCCACGAACAGCGCAATCCCGGAGGCTGCGGCCAGTACGCGCCATGCGAACCCCTGAACCTCGGGAGACGCGAAAGCACCCCACTCCCCGCCAATCCAGATGACCAGGCCGGCAAGCAGGGCAATCAACCCGATCAGCAGTACGTCGAACCAGAATTTGCGATCCATTTACAAGCTCGCAGCAGAAGAAGGACGATCTGTCGTCCGAACCACGCTCAGGATCGACTCGCGACCGCTTTGCCTTGCGACCAGTTGCGGTCCGCCGAATGACTGCGCGAAGTCGCACGCGCATGCGAGTGCGAGCCAGTCGGCCGCGATGCCGCTGTCGCCGACGGTCCGGTCAAGATCGTGCTCCCCGGATATTCGCTGGTCCGCCATCAGCGTGATGCCGCCGGCACGCGTCGCACCCAGCAACGCCTGTTGGCCAACGCGGTCGAAACCCGAATGCCACAGATGGTGGATTGCGCCTGCATCCGTTTCTCCCCATTGCACCGCAAATCCCAACGTGTCGCGCAGCGTCGCGACAGTTCCTTGTCGTGGCCGATGAATCTGCGCCACCGGCGCGAGCCGACTGCGTTGGGCAACGTCTTCCGGCGCCATGAGCAGCGCGACACCCGCCTCTGCGCTGCCCTTCGTCGGTCGCCCTGCCATCAGGCTGTGCAATTCGATCACGACGAGCAGCGTCGCATGATCGCGAGCGTCGCCTGGCGGTGCGTCGAGCCACGCGTCGAGCGACATGAGACCGGGGGCCTTGGGCTCGTTGGTGACAGAGACGTCGCGCAGGTCTCGTTCGCGCCATGCCAGCCGAAAGCGCTCTTCGACGCTCTCGGTGAGCGCCGGGGCGGCGACGTGCATTCTCACAACAAGCGGCAAGGCCGGAGGAAGCGTCCCGATCGGCCCCACGACCGGCTCGAGCAGTTTGGCAATCAGGTCGTCCAGCACGGCAAGCTGGCGACTCGTGTCGTAGTCCGCGGGCGTTTCACCCACCGTGTAGGGCAATGCATTGAACCACCGCGCTTCGATCGCTGTGGTCTTGTCCGGCGTCGATTGCGACTTCAGCAGCAGATCGCCGCTTGCGATGGCCGACGCCTTGTTCTCGGCTTCGTCATGTGAAAAACAGTGCGCGCCGGCCAGAAGCACGATCGGACGGCTCTCCACGCGAAAGACACCGGCAACGTGGGCGTCGCGTCTGGCATCCCAGGACTTCGCCGCGCGCTCCAGGCCGGCGTAGGCGCAGAAACGGATCACTATGACCGTCGATGCGGCGACAAGCGGCACGCCCACCACCGCGATCCAGAACAAGGGCGTTGCCGTCGGAAGATGCCGTGGCCATATCAGCAACCCGATCGCCATGCCGGTCAACGCGCACGCAAGGAACACCACCGCCCAGCGCAGACGCGAAGGCGGGGGTGGCAATGGAGCCGCCGGCGGCGGCAACGATGACATCTCGATAGCCATGGTGAACGTGGAAAAATTGGATAGGGCGCTGAACGTTTCCGTGCTTGCTGTCGTGAAGCAACGGGAGAGGCGCGCGTGCAATGGCGCGGTTGTGGGATAGTCGCGGCGCGCATGCGGGCTTTTCGCTGCTAATCCGCCAATCGGAGGTAGTGTCCGGGTTCGTACCGCCGGATTCCTGTCAAGCCACACGATCGGATCCCGGCCGGCTCAGCCCGTACAGTCTGCGCACGCGTTCGATATCTTCCTGGGCCGCTTTTCGCGTTTCGGGATCGACGCCCGCGGGACGAGAATCGTCCTCGAAGTCACCGCCCTTCTCGTATGCGGCATCGCTGCCCGGCTCCAGCCAGTCCGCTTGCTTGATCAACTGTTTCCAGAATGCACGGTTGCTGAAGCTGTCGGCCCGGCCGATGGGCAGGTCGTAAGCGAGAATTCGCCGAGCCAGTTCGCCTTCAAGATGCGAAAAGATCGTGCTGTGATTGGTCGGAATTGCGTCCGTCGTATCCAGTTCGTGCTCGATCTCGGCATCGGTCTGGCGACGCCTGCGCGGACGCTTGTCGTATGGATTCGGTTCGTCGTCCACCCACTTTCGCTTCTCGTACAGCAACTCCTCGTAGTATTCAAAATCCTCTGTCTTGGACAGTTTTTTCCGTCTATTTGGATCGGGGTCGAGATCTTCGTTGAAGTCGTACATCAGATCGGCGGACATCGGATTGGGCACCCGGGGGCCGTTGACGTAGATCTTGTCGTCCTTGCCGATCGATGCCATCTCGCCAACCAGTCCCGCGATTTTCGGCGACGGAGGTATCCACAACGGTCTGCCATCGGTCGGATGGCGCGGCGTTCCGGGGCCGTCTCCCTGATCGGGCGTGCTTCCGACCGGGTACGCGCGCATGAATTGACGCTGGAACAGAACGCCTGCGTATTTCTTGAACGGCTCGACCTTCCCTTGCGGGGTGTTCGGATCGGGCAGCCAGTAGTCCACACCTTTCCAGCCGATACTTTGCAGAGGTGTGGAACCCATGACACGATCATGCGGCGAACAGTAGACAAACAGGCGCCCGTGGTTGCGGTGGTCTTCCTGGCCCGGCACCGGTTGCTCCGTGGAGACGGACGGACTCCACTTCATACGCGCTTCGGGTTCATATTCGGTGGAGGACACCGGATCGTTCCCGGGGCCATCCGCTTCACCGGCCGTCGATACGGCCTGTCCATCGGTCCGCTGCTGGGTCTCGATATCCAGCCACCCGCCAACCCCTTCGAGCTGCTTTTCGGTCGTCTTCCGCGCGGCGTCGCTTTGCGACGCCTTGAAACGGTCGAGAATGTTGAAAAACGTCTTGACGCGCGAACGCGCGGTCGGCGCGTCGTTCCCCATCGTCACACCGTCGGTGACTTTGTCCTCAAAGCAATACGGCGAATTGCACAGAAACAGCGTATCCGGCACCCGCTCGACGTAAAGCATCGCCAGCGCGGCCACCATGGTGCCCTGGCTGTGGCTTACCACGGCAACGGTGTCGTCCGGATACCATTTGTAGATCAAGTCGATCAGCTCTGCGAGCCGCTTCGACGCGTTCACGTAATACGTCCGCTTCGGGGCCTCGTTCAGCGGACGGTCCCGCTCGGGGTTGATATGAGGACTGCCGAGATCGACTACGCCCAGGACCGTTGGATCGAACCCTTTGTGCCACGACATGTTCAATGCCGTTGTGCCGTTCTGAAACGGTCCACCGCCCCAGTAGTAGGTGCCCTTCACGCACTTCCCGGGGCTCTTGAATGAATACGGCGAATAGGTATACGACCCGGGGGAGCCTTCGCGCTTCATCAGCGGAATCTTGTATCGAAACGTGCCCTTGCTCGTCTCGGATTCAGGAGCGCGGTAGCCCCAGTAGAAGCGAATTACAGGGCTATTATTGAGCTTCTCCAATACCCGCTTATCATTTTTCACTATCTTGTTAGCGACCAGATCGTTGCGTCCCAACCGCTCGTTGAGACCGTCGATAATGCCTGACTCTGTTGCCTCGTACCACTCCCCCTCGGAATTGACACCATGCACGAATATCACAACGCATGGCATTGGCCGCGCAACCGGAACTAGCGTCGTATTCTCGGAACCAGGCACACACATCGATTCGCCAACAAAATTAGGCGTATCCATCCTATCTGAATAAGACATAAAATGACCATTTTATTTGTTTTCGTTGACAATCTCTCCACATATCCACCTGCTTTTCCCGGACGGCGACCGTATCCCACGTGGAACATCATTTGACGCAATCGACTTTCCTCGCGCCCCCCAACGATACGGTTCAGTCTTAATTTCCTCGGCCATATTGAAGACGTTAACCTGACTCATATCCATGTCTTCATACGTAACAGGCGGAAGCTTTTTGGGATCAACATAACCCAAGAGCGGATTAAAATCCGTTAATTTTCGGCGAATATCCATTGAATACAACATACTCCCTTTAACCAGCACCCCATCATTCGACATTGAATAGCCTCCGAGCAAGAACGATTTGAAAGTTTGCCCCTCATCATTTGAATAATAGATGTAGAGAAGCGACCCTCTAATTTGCGAAAACTCAATTACAGGTATTACGACATAGTCCGAATCAATTGCGTAGTATCCACTGTACGCGCCATTACCCAATGTCAACCCGGATGCCGCAACGTCGGTGCGTACACCGAGACGCGTGTCGTAGTACCAGATCATCCCTGCACAGTTACGGCTGCCTTGAATCGTGATGTAACGATGATCATCGATTCGATAAACCAAGCGTTCCGGATAAGAGGAGATCGGCGTTCCTCTGGCAGCGGGATTCGTCATCCCCGACGGAATGCCGGGCGGAATCAGCAAGGAGCACGCGGTGAGCAACACGAGGCTCAGCGCCGATATAGCCCGCAAGAAATATCGATTCATTTGAATGCCTGTCCTGTTGGCGAGTGTTCACGAAAAAGCGACACGACCTTCCTTGCGGGTGTTCGGATCGAGTAGCAAGTAGTCCACACCTTTCCAGCCGATACTTTGCAGAGGCGTGGAACCCATGACGCGATCATGCGGCGAACAGTAGACAAACAGACGCCCGTGGTTGCGGTGGTCTTCCTGGCCCGGCACCGGTTGCTCCGTGGAGACCGACGGACTCCACTTCATACGCGCTCCGGGTTCATATTCAGTGGAGGACACTGGATCGTTCCCGGGGCCATCCGCTTCACCGGCCGTCGATACGGCCTGTCCATCGGTCCGCTCCTGGGTCTCGATATCCAGCCATCCGCCAACCCCTTCGAGCTGCTTTTCGGTCGTCTTCCGCGCGGAATCGCTTTGCGACGCCTTGAAAAGGTCGAGAACGTTGAAAAACGTCCTGACGCGTGAACGCGCCGTCGGCGCGTCGTTCCCCATCATCACACCGTCGGTGACTTTGTCCTCAAAGCAATACGGCGAATTGCACAGAAACAGCGTATCCGGCACCCGCTTGACGTAAAGCATGGCCAGCGCCGCCACCATGGTGCCCTGGCTGTGGCTTACCACGGCAACGGTATCGTCCGGATACCATTCGTAGATCAAGTCGATCAGCTTTGCGAGCCGCTTCGACGCGTTCACGTAATACGTCCGCTTCGGGGCCTCGTTCAGCGGACGGTCCCGCTCGGGGTTGATATGAGGACTGCCGAGATCGACTACGCCCAGGACCTTGGGATCGAACCCTTTGTGCCACGACATGTTCAATGCCGTCGTACCGTTCTGAAACGGTCCACCGCCCCAGTAGTAGGTGCCGTCTTCGTTGGTTTCAGGGTGCTTGAACGAATACGGAGGATAGGCATAGGACCCGGGGGAGCCCGTGCGCTTCATCAGCGGAATCTTGTATCGAAACGTGCCCTTGCTCGTCTCGGATTCAGGAGCGCGGTAGCCCCAGTAGAAGTGGATTACCGGGCTGTTGCGTAAAGACTTAATCGTCCGCCCATCACCGCTATATGTATTGGATTCGAAATCCACCCTGCCGAGACGATCGTTCAGGCCTTCTATCAAGCCGTTTTCAGCATGTTCGTACCATTCGCCCTCGGAATTAACTCCATGCACAAAGATTACTACACATGGCATAGGTCGTTGCATTGGCACCAAGGTTGTATTGCCGTCGCCCGGCACGCACATTGACTCTGCAATAAATGTCTGATTTACATCACCCATTTTCAACCCTTAAATTCAATTCATCATATTTTTGCTACGCAGGTCAAAAACCTACTGTCCGTTTATAGCAGTAGGACACGTCCACGTGGTCAAATTTGATGGTGACTTGAGCGCAAACGGAACCCGTCGATATTCGATGAACTGCCCATTAGGTGGTAACGCATACCGAGAATCGTCCACTGCAACATCCTGGCTAATGTCATAGAATCTCGCGGTATAAATATCGTTCGGCGGCCGGCGATCTCTCCGAGTAAGGTAAAGCGATTTACCATCCAAAATTACGACGTTCTCGATGCTGCTATATTTTCCAGAAACGTACGCCCCCCATAAAAATGACTTGAATGTACGCCCACCATCATGTGAATAATAGATGTATAGCAACGGACCGATCCTCTGAGAAAATTCGATCGCTGGTATCACCACATATTCCGAGTTGACCGCGTAGTAACCGCCGAATGCACCAGTACCCAAAGTCAACCCCGTTGCCGCAATGTCGGTGCGTACACCGAGACGCGTGTCGTAGTACCAGATCATCCCTACACAGTTACGGTTGCCTTGAATCGTGATGTAACGGTGATCGTCGATTCGATAAACCAAGCGCTCCGGATAGGAGGAGATCGGCGTTCCTCTGGCAGCGGGATTGGTCATCCCCGACGGAATGCCGGGCGGAATCAGTGAGGTGCACGCGGTGAGCAACACGAGGCTCAGCGCCGAAGCAACACGTGAAAAGTATCGATTCATCTAATTACCTTTCCAGCTGTCAAATAAAAAAAGGCGTTGCCATCGGAAGATGCCGTGGCCATATCAGCAACCCGATCGCCATGCCGGTCAACGCGCACACAAGGAACACGACCGCCCAGCGCAGACGCGAAGGCGGGGGTGGCAATGGAGCCGCCGGCGGCGGCGACGACGACGACATCTCGATAGCCATGGTGAACGTGGATAAATTGGATAGGGCGCTGAACGTCTCCGTGCTTGCTGTCGTGAAGCAATGGGAGATGCGCGCGTGCAATGGAGCCGTTGTGGGATAGTCGCGACGCGCATGTGGGCCTTTCGCTGCCATTCCGCCGATCAGCGACAGTGTCCGGGGCCGTACCGCCGGATTCCGGTCAGGCCGCACGATCGGATCCCGGTTGGCTCAACCCGTACAGTCTGCGCACGCGTTCGATATCTTCCTGGGCCACTTTTCGCGTCTCGGGATCGACGCCCGCGGGAGGAGGATCGGCCTTGAAGTTGCCGCCTTTCTCGTATGCGGCATCGCTGCCCGGCTCCAGCCAGTCCGCTTGCTTGATCAACTGTTTCCAGAATGCACGGTTGCTGAAGCTGTCGGCTCGGCCGATGGGCAGGTCGTAAGCGAGAATCCGCCGAGCCAGTTCGCCTTCAAGATGCGAAAAGATCGTGCTGTGATTGGTCGGAATTGCGTCCGTCGTATCCAGCTCGTGCTTGATCTCGGCATCGGTCTGGCGACGCCTGCGCGGACGCTTGTCGTATGGATTCGGTTCGTCGTCCACCCACTTGCGCTTTTCGTACAGCAACTCCTTGTAATATTTAAAATCCTTGGTCTCGGACAGCTTTTCCCGTTTGTTTGGATCAGGGTCGAGATCTTCGTTGAAGTCGTACATCAGATCAGCGGACATCGGATTGGGCACCCGGGGGCCGTTGACGTAGATCTTGTCGTCCTTGCCGATCGATGCCATCTCGTCAACCAGCCCCGCGATTTTCGGCGACGAAGGTATCCACAACGGTCTGCCATCGGTCGGATGGCGCGGCGTTCCGGGGCCGTCTCCCTGATCGGGCGTGCTTCCGACCGGGTACGCGCGCATGAATTGACGCTGGAACAGAACGCCTGCGTATTTCTTGAACGGCTCGACCTTCCCTTGATGGGTGTTCGGATCGGGCAGCCAGTAGTCCACACCTTTCCAGCCGATACTTTGCAGAGGCGTGGAACCCATGACGCGATCATGCGGCGAGCAGTAGACAAATAGCCGCCCATGGTTGCGGTGGTCTTCCTGGCCCGGCACCGGTTGCTCCGTGGGGACGGACGGACTCCACTTCATACGCGCTCCGGGCTCGTATTCGGTGGAGGACATAGGTTCGTTTCCGGGGCCATCCGCTTCACCGGCCGTCGATACGGCCTGTCCATCGGTCCGCTCCTGGGTCTCGATATCCAGCCATCCGCCAACCCCTTCGAGCTGCTTTTCAGTCGTCTTCCGCGCAGAATCGCTTTGCGACGCCTTGAAAAGGTCGAGAACGTTGAAAAACGTCCTGACGCGTGAACGCGCCGTCGGCGCCTCGTTCCCCATCATCACACCGTCGGTGACTTTGTCCTCAAAGCAATACGGCGAATTGCACAGAAACAGCGTATCCGGCACCCGCTTGACGTAAAGCATGGCCAGCGCCGCCACCATGGTGCCCTGGCTGTGGCTTACCACGGCAACGGTGTCGTCCGGATACCATTTGTAGATCAAGTCGATCAGCTCTGCGAGCCGCTTCGACGCGTTCACGTAATACGTCCGCTCCGGAGATTTGTTCAGCGGACGGTCCCGCTCGGGGTTGATATGTGGGCTGCCGATATTGACTACGCCCAGGACCTTGGGATCGAACCCTTCGTGCCACGACATGTTCAATGCCGTTGTGCCGTTCTGAAACGGTCCACCGCCCCAGTAGTAGGTGCCTTCTTCGTTGGTTTCAGGGTGCTCGAACGAATACGGAGGATAGGTATATGAACCGGGAGAGCCCGTGCGCGTCTTCAGCGGAATCTTGTATTGGAACGTGCCCTTGCTCGTCTCGGATTCAGGAGCGCGGTAGCCCCAGTAGAAGTGGATTACAGGACTATTACGCAAACTCAAAAGCGTACGCGTATCTGCAGTATATTCATTCCTCACTAGGTCGACCCGACCAAGGCGGTCATTCAATCCCGCCACAATACCTTTCTCGGCAAAGTAATACCATTCCCCATCCGAATTGACGCCGTGAACAAATATGACGACGCAAGGCATAGGCCGTTGCATCGGTACATGCGTGGTGTTGCTGTCCCCGGGAACACACATTGATTCAGCGAGAAACTTTGGCTGTGCATTGTCCATGCTCATCTCATTAACTCAACAATGTTATTTGTTTGGCACACCACTACGAATCGATTGCGAATCCACCAATGCATCGCAAGTCCATCTAGTTACCCCAGAAGGAGATCTAATGGATAGGGGAACTTGACGCGGATCAATCCTCGCCTCTTCGGAGTTGACTACAAGCCGGTCATCGCCAACTGATATATCACGACTTAGATCGTAGCGGTATGCCAAGTACAGTGCCCCGCGCATTCCCTTAGGTGCACCTGACCTTCGGCCAACATACAGATCTTCTCCATTCAACACGACCACATTGTCGTCTGCGCTATCCCCACCCCACAGGAACGACTTGAATGTACGTCCACCATCACGTGAGTAATAGATGTAGAGCAACGGGCCACTCATCTGAGAAAATGCGATCGCCGGTATTACCACGTATTCCGAATTGACCGCGTAGTACCCGTGAAATGCACCGCTGCCCAAGGTCAACCCTGTTGCCGCAACGTCGGTGCGTACACCGAGACGCGTGTCGTAGTACCAGATCATCCCTGCACAGTTACGGCTGCCTTGAATCGTGATGTAACGATGATCATCGATTCGATAAACCAAGCGTTCCGGATAGGAGGAGATCGGCGTTCCTCTGGCAGCAGGATTGGTCATCCCCGACGGAATGCCGGGCGGAATCAGCAAGGAGCACGCGGTGAGCAACGTAAGGCTTAATGCCGAAACAGCAAGCAAGAAATATCGATTCATCTGAATTCCAGTTCTGTTGCCAAGAGTCGCTAACACGACCCGGCAAATCGAAGATTTGCGGTTGAGACGAGGCGCCGGGCCGCGATCGGCAAGCCACAGGCAGTTGCTTGCGGACGTCGCCATACGACCCGTTGCGGCCAGTGAGTTTTCTCAGAAGCTGTCGTTCATATACCAAAATCCTCGGCCGCCACCCTGCGATGACTGTTGTTGTGCCAACTTGTTTGAACGGAGTTAATAAAAATCGTCCTTGCACACATTATTTGCGTTTGTTTGAAGATGCTCCACGGCAGAGCCTTTTTCATATCTTTTGATAATTTCCTGCTGTATGTCTTCTGGTAGGTCGACTCCGGCGACGTCCCGAGCCCCCTTACGCGCGAGCCTAAAGTAGAGATGTTTCGTTGCCTTAAAATCTCCCCCCTCCGATGCATCAAGAAGCAGTTGAGTGATTGCGGGGGGCAGCATCGTCCGATCCTCGTTGGACGCGTTCCGATATTCGTACATCGCCAGCAAATACTGGGCATGTGGCTCACCCAGTGCAGCGGCCTGTTTCAGCATCGCCAGATCAGCCGCAGTCTTGGGTCGCCCGCGGTTGCTCTCCAGCTTACCCCCGCGACAAACTGAGTAAGTCATGGCGGGCGGATAGCCAGCAGCAATGGCCTTGTTCAAATATTCATTGGATTTGTCCAGAAGCGGCTGCGCGTTTTTCTGTACTTCTTCGTCGAAACTCGGCCTGAATGATGGTTTCGTGAAGGCACTGTCGCTGATATGGAGTCTGTATTGGTGATGCCAAACACGCGCCATATTCAGCTGGGCGGAAGGATCGCCTGCCAAAGCTTGAGGGTCGTATCTCTCAACCATCTGATGCAGCAGCGCAGCATTGTGTTCTCTTGCTGCTTTCCAGGCTATTTTTTCTTCCTTTGTGGCGCGGGAGGATGATCCCCCGGCCATCAGCATCGCCGGGGAGCAGCCATTCAAAAGCAGGACAGAAATTACTAAAGAGAAAGTGATCACCGAATTTAATACAAAAGCACGCATACGACTCCCGCCGTTCAAAAACTTAACGATGCCAATCGCAGCAGGATTGGTCTTCCCCAACGGAATGCCGGGCGGAATCAGCAATGAGCACGCGGTAAGCAAGACGAGGCTAAGCGCCGAGACAACCCGCGCGAGATATCGATTCATCGGAGCCGCCCGCCCTGTCGATGCCATGAATGAATAACCGAGCTGCACGCGAACACTACGAGAGATTCTTGCAAACCCATTCCCTCGCGCGTACCGACGGCATGTCCGGTTCAATGACGTCCATCTCGGGCCGATCTTTAACTGACGCCTTGCGGATTATTTTCCCGTTGCCGTCATAGTCGTCGAAAAGTATCGACGAATAGGTCCCCACGTCATGCGCGCGCGAGCCTTTGGCGTCGCACCAGTAAACGTGCTCGACAATGTAGGACGCGTAGCCGAACGCATTCAGGCATTGCGTTCGCGCCGCTGTGCGACTCCCCGGTTTGGGACCATCGGCGCAATTCATCCGGTTAACCAGCACGATCGCAAGCGTCTCGCCGGTGTCGTCATCGACGCGTCGGGAGCGTTTCGTGTCGATATAGACGTCGTCCCCGCCGTAGCTCGCGCCAACATAGCGCCATTCCGTGTGGTTCAGCGTGTCGGGAAACGCGGGTGTCTCGCTCTGTGCAGACGTGGCGCCGAACATCGCGCATAAAACAAACGCGGCGAGACATTGCCACGCCTTCCTTGATGCGAAGATGCACCGCAAAATTTTGTTGAAGCATTTACGCATCGCCCCTCCCCAGAATTTCGATCCGGACGAGCTCGGCGATTTCACTTTGCGCCATGCTCGTCTCGCCCTTGTCATTGGTTACGCCTTCAATCACGCTACCGTTCTCCTTATGGAGCCGATACCGATAGCCGGACAGCCGGTCATCCGGATGACCGTCGTAATGCAGCGCAAACTTGCGCGTGTTCGGTCCCGCGTTGCTGAGCGGCGGATAGGCCTCGTGCAAACTTGCAGGCCCCTCCGCAAACGTACCGGCACGCTTGAAAATGATCGACCCCGGGCACCCCAGTTCGATATTGCCGCCCGAGAGCTTGATATAGGCGCCACCGGACGAGATGACGACTGCGTTGCGCGAGAACGCATGAAGTTCTCCATCGACGCTGGTCAGCTTCATGTCCTTGGCGGCCGTCATCAGCACCTGCCCTGAATGTGCGATGGCGTGAATATCGCTTTTCGCGGCAACAACCTTGACGCCTTCGTTTTGCGCGAAAATCGATGCGGCGTTAGCGGCCGACAGCGAAAGATTCCTTCCAGCGCCGATATCGACACTGTCGAGGGCGGTTGCCGTGAGATTCGTCTTCGCTGACAGTTGCAGGTGATCGCCGCTAGTCACAGCCACACCAGCGGGCGCGGTTGCCAACAGGACGGCACGCTGGAGACGATCCAGTTTTTGGGAAAGCAACTGTCGCTGTTGGTCGACTGCGTTGACCTGCGCCTGGGCGGCTTGCGCAGCTTTCTCGAGGCCTTGCATCAAATGCAACGCCTCTTTCAACTGAGCCGAAGCCGCCTGCATATCGAGTTGCTTGCCTTCCGCATTGGGCTGATCATCCGCGGAAATCAGCAACCCCTTGCCGCCGCGGATCGCACCATAACCGGAACTACGGAGTTCGAAGCCTTCGCCTCGATATTCCAGCTTCCGATCGACCAGATAGCCGAGATTCAACTGCGACTTGCCCGAGTGCTCGGTGCTGAGCTTGACGCCCTCCTGCCCGGCCCAGTCCTCCATCCGCAGCTTGTTGTTCGACTGCGTGCGGATCACGTTGCGCGACAGCCAGCGGCGGTCGTTCGTCACCAGGTCGCGCGCTTGACTGTGGTGATGGAAGCCGATGATCTCGGGCTTGTCCGGGTCCGCGTCCCGGAACGAAACGACCGCTTCGTCATTGTCCAGCGCCGGGAAATGAAAGCCCGTCTGCAGCTTGCCCGCGAACGGCTTGGCCAGCCGAAGCGGCACGCTCTCCCCGCCCGACGGCCAATCCGCAAAGTCGACGTCGAACCGCACCGTGTAGTAGCCGGCCGCCGTCAGGTACGCGTACTTGTACTTGTCCGGCGACGCAACCCGCGCGCTCAGCGTGCCGGCGATCTTCGGCCACCGTTCCTCTTCGAGCTTGAGCCGGAAGCGCCGATTGGCCGGAATTGCTTTGTACCTGTTCGTGTAGGCCTGGTCACGGGCGCCAGTGTGCGTGACCTCAATCACCACCTGCCCGTCCGGGGCGTCGGGCAGCGTGGTATCCAGGTCCAGCACGCGCCCGGCCTGCAGCGCCACCACATTGCTCTCGCCCTCGTACACGACCTGCCACGCGATCGCCGCCTCGTGGCGCAATTGCGCCTCCCATTTCGCGCCGGCCTGGTCCAGGTGATGCGTGCCATACACATACGGCTGGCCGTAGGTGGTCGAATCCTGCGGCGCAACGTTGGCCTCATCCTTGAAGCGCTCCCACGCCTGCTCGGGGTTGTAGTCGGCCACGCTGAACGACTGCGGCACCGTCACCGTGTGCGTCCTGAGCGCCGTCACCGCCTCGGCACCGGCCGCCTCGAGTCCGGCCACCTCGCGATAAGGAATCGACAGGTGCGGATCCCACAGGTAGTGATCGACGTCATCGGCGAACACGATCTGGTCGCCATGCTCGGTCTCGACGATATAGCTGTAGATGCCGGCCTTCTGCATCAGCATCTGCACATACGACAGATCGTCGGTCTTGTACTGGAAACGGAACAGGTGCTGCGGATACTCGCGGCGCAGGCGAAACGCGAACTGGTGGCCCTCGAGGTCGTGGCTGCGCAGCACCGCCTCGATGATCTGCGGCGTGCTCTGGTGCTGGTAGATGCGGCTAGTGGTGACGGCCTCGAGACGCGCGAAGCGTGACTTCAAGACGATTTCGTACTTGGTGAAGTCACGCGTGGTCTGCAGCGTCGAGAAGCGGGCGATGAAGCCGGAGAACCGGCGAGGCGCGCCGTCGTCGGGGACGATCATGCAGGCCGCGTCGCGATTCAGGTACTCGGTGCGTGCGAGCTGAAGCGGATGCGTGAGCACGACGCGCACCTCGGTAGGCGCGCCCATCCGCTCGGTCGCGAAAACCGACACGACCGACAGCGCGGCCGCGGAGTCGGTGCCGGGCACGTCGAGGAAATACGTCTGACACCCCGATACATCTCTCAGGTTCGACACGAACCGCTTCGCATCATCAAACAGGCTGGCCAATTTTGTTCACCCCGTGTCCAGATAGCACTGCTACGCATTGCCGTCATGGGCAGAATCGTTGCTTGCGTGCGATGCGTGGATTGAGCGACAAACGATAGCCGCACGCACCCTGACTCGGGAAGCTCGGGCTCCTATTATTCGAGCGGATTGTTGTATTTGGTCGAAACGTAACAGTTGTTCACGTATGCACTGTTTTTGAGATGATTCCCATGCTATACGTCGCTCTCCGCTGATTTCTGGCCATACCCAATACGACACCCGATGAGCTCAGGATTTCAAAGCGATCAGTACACCAAACCGGCCTCGGCTTCCGACACGCTTGCACGAACAAATTCGAATGCGATTACCTGCGCGGATCCCGATTGGCTCGATTGGTGTCTGGCGGACCTGGATGAGCAACTCGGCCGACAACTCGATGCCATCCTGCACCACCCCGCATTTCAGGCGCTCGAATCGGCGTGGCGCGGCCTGCAGTTCCTGGTCGATCGCACCGATTTCCGTCAAAACGTCAGAATTGAAGTGCTGGACGTTTCGAAGGAAGCGCTCCATCACGACTTCGAAGACGCGCCCGATATCATCCAGAGCGGCTTGTTCCGGTTGACCTATGTTGGCGAGTACGACATGCCGGGCGGACAGCCCGTCGCCGCGATTATTTCGGCATTTGAATTCGATCATCGTGCGCAGGACATCGCTCTGTTGCGCAATATCTCGAAAGTCGCGGCGGCCGCTCACATGCCGTTCATCGGTGCGGCCTCGCCGGCCTTCTTCGACAAACCTTCGATGGAGGCGGTCGCAGGCATCCGCGACCTGCCGATCTGGTTCGATCGGGCCGAATACCTGAAATGGAAAGGCTTCCGCGAAACCGAGGATGCGCGCTATGTCGCGCTGACGATGCCGCGTTTCCTCGCCCGATTGCCTTACGGGCCCGATACGGTATCCGCGCGTGCGTTCAATTACACCGAGAATGTGCGGGAGTCCGGGCGAAGCGCGTATCTGTGGACGAGCGCGGCATTCGCGTTTGCGGTCAACATCGTGCGCAGCTTTGTGCGCAATGGCTGGTGCGTGCAGATTCGCGGTCCACAAGCGGGCGGTCTGATCGAGGATATCCCCGTACATCAGTATGACCTCGGTACAGGACAACTCGGCAAGATTTCCACAGAGGCACTGATCTCTGATACACGCGAGAATGAACTCGCCGAGATGGGCCTGATTCCGCTTTCGTACACCAGCAATCACGACCAGACCTGCTTTTTCTCGGCGCATTCAACCCAGCGCCCGCGATCCTGCGATGCGCGCGATGCGTCGGCCAATAGCCGTATCAATGCGCGTCTGCCGTACATTTTCCTGCTGTCGCGCATCGCGCACTACCTGAAGCTGATCCAGCGCGAAAACATCGGCACGACGCGGGACAGACGATTGCTCGAGCTTGAGCTGAATACCTGGATCAAATCGCTCGTCACGGAAATGACCGATCCGGGCGACGACCTTCAGGCTGCACACCCGCTTCGCGAGGCGAAGGTAACGGTCGAGGATATCGAGGACAACCCGGGCTTCTTCCGCATCAAGCTGTTTATCGTGCCTCACTTTCAGATCGAAGGCGTCGACATCGGCCTTTCCCTGGTTTCGCAGATGCCGAAGGCGAAACAGTGACATGCGAACCGATGCGTAATTTCGCACAGCTACTTTTATTCCAGACCGACCAATAAGATGAAGATAACCAGACCACTGTGGGCCAAGGGGATTTTCATGACGCCGCAGCACTTCCAGCAGCAGGCGATATGGGAACAATACGTCCACGACCGGGTTGCACGCATCGCGAGCCCCGACGCCTGGGGTGCGGTGCATGTGGCGCTCGACGACCAGGCGCTGAGCGTCAATCGCCTGCAATGTACGGCGCTCGCGCTGCGCCTGCCGGACGGCACGCTGATCGATAGCGAAACCGCCGACTGGCTTCCCGCGGCACGCAGTCTTGACGACGTACCTGCCACGGTGGACACCGTGACCGTGCTGGCTGGCGTGGCACTGATGGATGCTCAGGGCGGCAACTGCGCCGAACCCGGCGAGAAGCCCGCCCGCCCTCGACGCGTGACGCGCGAGTACAAGCAGGTTGCCGATCTGAATGGCGATGGGCTGGAAGAAATCAGCGTCGAACGTAACGTGGTAGCGCTGCTGTTCGACTTCGAGCAGGGCGGCGACTACGTGACGTGTCCGGTCGCGCGACTCGTGCGGACCCCGCAAGGTCGCTTCGAGCCCGACACGACATTTGTCCCGCCGTGCCTCTTTCTGTCCGCGAGCGACCGCCTCATGCATCGTGCGCAGCGACTATCCGAGATTCTGTCCGCCAAGAGTGCCAGTCTTGCGGTGCGCCGCAAAGAGCGCTCGGACCAGATTGCCGACTTCGCCGTGTCCGACGTGGCGCTGTTCTGGCTGCTGCACAGCGTCAATAGCACCTGGCCCGAGCTCGCGCGCCTCGTACAGGCGCCGGATCAGCATCCTGAGCGACTGTACGCAGTGCTCGCCCGACTGGCCGGCTCGCTGCTGACGTTCTCCACCAACGAGTCGCTACAGGCGATTCCGCTGTACGATCACCGCTCACCGGAACCGATGTTTGCCGAGCTCGAATCCTTGATTCGGACGCTGCTCGATGCGGTCATTCCGTCCCGAGTCGTACCGATTGCGCTGGAGCGCGTGCGCGCTACAACGTGGCGCGGTCAGATCAACGACGAACGACTGACCGAGGGTGCGGAATACTATCTGTCAGTGCAGGCGGCTATGCCGGCACATGCCCTCATCGAGAATCTGCCGCGTCTGTGCAAGGTGGGGGCACCGGACGAGGTCGAGCAAATCGTCAATTCCGCGCTGCCGGGCATCGCGTTGCGGCCGATGTCGCGGCTGCCGGCTGCGATTCCCATGCGGATCGAGAACCAGTACTTCGCGCTGGACAGCAACGATGCCGTGTTCAAGCGGATGATCGACGCGCACGCCTGCCAGATCTATGTGCCGGTGTCGATCCTTGAGGCGTCGCTCGAACTGTATGCGGTGCTGCCGTCATGAGTACGGTGACCATCGCAGATTCTCCCCTGCTCCCTGTCGCGTTACGCGACACGGCGCGCACGGTCACCGCGTTGACCAGGGAACAGCCGTCGTTCGACGCGCTGCGCGATCAATGCAACGCACAAATCGCCCAACTGCGCTCGGAGTTGAGCTTGCGCGGCCTCCCGGATCACGCGATCAACGATGCGCTCTATGCACAGTGCGCGCTGCTCGACGAGGCCGCATTGCGGCACCTGACGGGGAAAGCTCGCGATGACTGGGAGCACGAGCCGCTTCAGGTGGAGCATTTCTCGAGCAACGATGCCGGCGAGGAACTGGTGCGGCGTATCGAGAGCCGTTTGCGTGAGCCTCAGCCGGCGCGCGTGCTGCTCGCGATATTCGCGGCGGTGCTGTCGCTCGGGTTCGTCGGGCGGTTTGCGGTCAACGGCGGTACGGCGCGCGCGGCGCTTGTCCGCGCGATCGACGAGCGCCTGGGACGCACGAGCGCGGCCGAAGGCAACCATGCAGTTCCCGCTCCGATCGTGGTGAGCCATGCCAGCGCCCGCCCGCTGCGCATTTCTCCGCTGACGTGGGTGGTGATCTCGTGCATTGCACTCGGCGTCATCTGGTTTGCGGTCGATCGATGGTTCATCGCCTCGATTGGCCAGCTCGCGCGATAAAGGAGAGGGACGATGTGGGTCGGACCCGGGTTATTCGAGCGGATCACTGGACACTTCGCGGACGGTTCGGCTGTGGACGATTACGCAGCCGAGGTACAGGTTTTCCTGTCGGTCCGCGACAACATCGAGCGCATCCTGAACAGCCGGCGTGGATCGCTTGCTCATCTTCCGGACTATGGGATCGACGACCTGTCGGACATCTATCGGCATCTGCCTTCCTCGGCACACAAGCTGCAGCGTGCGATCGAGGCGACCTTGCTCACCTACGAGCCGCGGCTGAAGAAGGTGGAAATCGAGATTCATCCGCCCGAGCCTGGCATGCTGATCAGTTTCACGATGGCCTGTCATTTGCACCGGGAAGGCTTGGTGCGCTTCGGCACAAACTTCATGCCGGATGGGAAGACTCGGCTGCGCATGCTGCAGGCTGCGCGTGATCGATACTAGTCCAACTCACCAATGGACCAGGTGCTTTGCCGAGAAACTGGAGGATCAGGCATGCCAAAGATAATGGCACTGAAAGGAAATCTCACGACGACTGGCGGTCAAGTGCTGGACGGAGATGATTCTGATCTGGACAATGGGCAACCGTACGCTTACCACATGGGATCGGCATCCTGCGCCCGTTGCGGTCAGAACGGGCCGATCGTTGGTACGGCCAATACGTGGGGCGTAGGCAGTACGCACGGTGTACTCGACGGCGATATCGTCATGTGCGCATGTCCCAATGGAAATAATCGTGTTATCGCACGTTCGACGACGTACTACAGCGAATAGCCGAACGCTGCCGCAATGCCATGAGCTGTTGAGGAGCTGAGAGGCAATGCGCGAGACGTGCGCGACGGCGAAATTGTGATGTGCAGTTGTCGGTCTGGCTTCGCTCGCGCGTCGCGCCGGCCGCGCGCAAGCATTTTGGCGAGATAACCCGCACTCGCCTGTCCTGCCATTTCCCGCTTCCTGACGAAGCGCTGGCCGCACGCGCAGCCCATGCGCGTGCGCACGCGCGCCGCCACCTGCCGGCAACGTAGCTCAACTCAATTAAGGCGGCCTTTAGGACTTTTCAGTCGGTGCCCGACAGACTGGAACGTATCGCGCCGTGTCGCCCGTGGCGTCGAAACGGCCGGCGCCGCAAACCCGCTGCCTCACGCGCTGCCCGGATCGGGACGGCTGTCGGCCGAAGCGGCGGCCGAGCTCGTGAAATGCGCGCGCTAGCGCCTGCCCCCTCCCGTCGCGACGGGGCGACGGGGCGACGTGACCGCCGCGCCGTTCGTGCAGGCGATCTTCAACGTGCTCGGCCCCGCTTCCACTGGCGGTCGCGCCTCGGCGGCACGGTTGCATGAGCGGTGCATGAATGCCGGACAAGCGGCCGATCCGACCCCTTTGCGCGGAACGCAATGCTCGATTGCGCAACGAACGCATTCCGATGTTATCGCACGATCAATAAGATTGTCGGCAATGCGGTAGGCACTGGATTCGCGCCGCAACGCCACGCAATCGCCACGCCCTCCGGAACGGACGGACGGGCGGGCGCCCCGGGCAACCCCTCATTCAAGGAGTCGACCATGTCATCACATTCAACCTCGCACGCGGCACACCGCGAGCACACCGCGAAGCTCACGCAAGGGCTCATCGCGCTGTTCGCGTTCAGCTGCGGCGCGATCGTCGCCAACCTGTACTACGCGCAGCCGATCACCGAGCTGATCGCGCCCGGCCTGCACATGTCCAGCGACATGGCGAGCCTCATCGTGTCGCTGACGCAGATCGGCTATGCGATCGGCCTGTTCTTCATCGTGCCGCTCGGCGACCTGCTCGAGAACCGCAAGCTGATGATCACGACGGCCGTGCTGTCGATCGCGAGCCTCGCGGCCGCGGCGATCGTGCACACGCCGGGCCTGTTCCTGATGATTTCGCTGCTGATCGGCTTCAGCTCGGTGGCCGTGCAGATCCTGATCCCGCTCGCCGCGCACCTCGCGCCGGATCACTCGCGCGGCCGCGTGGTCGGCACGATCATGAGCGGGCTGCTGCTCGGCGTCCTGCTTGCCCGCCCGATCTCGAGCGTGGTCGCCGACGCGTTCGGCTGGCGCTTCGTGTTCGCGGCGGCCGCCGTGCTGATGACGCTCGTCACGGCCGTGCTAGCGCTGACGATTCCGCCGCGCCAGCCCGATCACCGCGCGACCTATTTCGAGCTGATCGGTTCGCTGCTGCATCTCGTGCGCACGATGCCGGTGCTGCGTCATCGCGCGTTCTACCAGGGCCTGATGTTCGCGTCGTTCAGCCTGTTCTGGACCGCGGTGCCGGTCGAACTGATGCGTCATTACGGGTTGTCGCAGTCGGCCATCGCGCTGTTCGCCCTCGTCGGCGCGATCGGCGCGACGTCGGCGCCGGTCGCGGGTCGTCTCGCGGATGCCGGCCACACGGTGCGCGCGACGCTGATCGCGCTGGTCGCGGGCGCGCTGGCGTATGCAGTGGGGCTGGTTCACGGCGCGGGCCTGTACGGCCTCGTCGTCACCGGCATCGTGCTCGACTTCGCGGTGCAGATGAACATGGTGCTCGGCCAGCGCGAGATCTATGCGTTGCACGCGGCAAGCCGCAATCGCCTGAACGCGCTCTACATGACGAGCATCTTCGTCGGCGGCGCGATCGGCTCGGCCCTCGCGAGCCCGCTGTACGAGCATGGCGGCTGGCCGCTCGTCGCGGTGGTTGCCGCGGCCTTCCCGGTCGTCGCGCTCGTGCACTACCTCGCGATCGGGCGCCCACACGCCCGGCGTCACGCACAAGCTTGAACCGGGGCCGGCACCGGTTCGCGCGCGGGTTCGCGCCTGCGAGTTCGGGCCGCGAGTTCGGCCTGATTCCCGCGCGCAAGAAAACGCTGCCGGCACGCCTGACTCGATCCATGTTTCCGCACGGCTTGCCGCCTCGTCCCGCATGCTGCCGGACAGAACCGCGACGCGGCCCTGCCTCACTTGAAAGGAATACCACCATGTCCACCCTGCTCAGCGACTACGACCTGCGCGGTCTCGCATTGCCGAACCGCGTCGTGATGGGACCGATGACCCGCTCGCGCGCGCCGCACCGCGGCCAACCGACCGAACTGATGGCGAAGTACTACGCGCAGCGCGCGTCGGCCGGCCTGATCGTCACCGAGGCGACCAACGTGAGCCCGGTCTCCGCGTCGTTCGAACTCACGCCGGGCCTGATCACCGACGAACAGGTCGCCGGCTGGAAGAAGATCACCGACGCGGTGCACGCGAAAGGCGGCCGGATCTTCGCGCAGCTCTGGCATGGCGGCCGGGTCAGCTCGATGACGCTGCTCGGCGGCCAGGCGCCGCTGTCGCCGTCCGGCGTGAACGACGACCTCGAACAGCTGCAGGTCTGGGCGCAGTTGCAGAACGGGTACTACACGAAGATCCATGCGACGCCGTCGCGCGCGATGACGACGGACGAGGTGGCCGAAGCCGTCGACGAATTCCGGCGCGGCGCCGTTCACGCGAAGGCGGCCGGCTTCGACGGCGTCGAGATCCACGCGGCCAACGGCTATCTGCCACATCAGTTCCTGTCGTCGACGCTGAACCGCCGCGACGACCGCTACGGCGGCACGCTCGCGAACCGCGTGCGCTTTCTCGAGGAGATCGTCGATGCGGTCGGCGGCGTGATGCCGTTGGGCCGGGTCGGCGTGCGCATCTCGCCGTACGCGAAATACAACAACGTGCGCGATGCGGATCCGGACGCGACCTACGCGCATGTCGGCCGCATGCTCGACGAAGCCGGCGTCGCGTATGTGCACGCGGCGGATACCAACGGCTGGAGCGGCGAGCCCGACCGGCCGCGCATCGTCGAGAACGTGCGCAAGTCGTTCGGCGGCACGCTGATCGTCAACGGCGGCATTTCGCCCGATGCCGCGAACACGCTGATCACGGCAGGCGACGCGGATCTCGTCGCGTTCGCACGCGCGTACATCGCGAATCCGGATCTCGTCGAGCGTATCGCGGCGAATGTGCCGCTCGCGGCGCCGCAGGCGGTGGGCTGGTATGGCGGCGACCATGCAGGCTACGTCGACTACGCGCGTCATGACGAAGCGGGGGCGGCGGCGTAAGCACTCGGGCTGCGATTTCGACGCATTTCGTCGCATTTCGTCGCCTGTGGTGGTTGCCGCGGTTGCAGCGCAGGCAGGCGGTACGGCCGGCACCCGATCACTGTGGCGCCGGCCGCGTCGCATGGACGACCCGCGCGCGACACGGCCGGGTTCGCGGCAATCGCGGCGCCCTGCCATACGTCCCTACGTGTCCCTACACGTCCGTGCACGCCCTAACCATCTTCCCAGCGCGCACCCAGCACCCGTCCGCAGAAATTCGGCCGGTGGAAATCCGGATCGCTCCGCGCGAGCACGTCCGCGCTCCAGGTGCCGAACGTCGACTCCGGACGGTGCGCGACACCCCGCGCGATCGCTTCGAGGAACGCTTCCCGGAATCCGCGGCCGCGCGGATAGGCGGCAAGCAGTGCGTCGCGCTCGGCTGCCGTGTACGCATCGAGCTCCGTGGCCATCAGGTCGGTCGACACCGCAGCCGCCAGCACGCGCGCGAGCGGCGACAGGCGGGCCGACACGCCGGGTGTCGTATGCAGCGCCACCGCGCGCCACACGTCGTCCCGCATGCGCTGCGACGCACGATGACGCAGCAGCAGCGCGCTCGCGGCATCCGCGCTGTCGAGCTCGTAGCGCTCGGTCGACCGGCAGTACGCGGCGCTCAGTCCCATGTTCGCGTACATCGCCGCGACATAAAGCGCGTCCGCATCGCACGTGTACCCTTCCCGCCGCGCGGCCAGCGACGCGAGCACGAACACCCTGCTCGCGTGATCGACGACGATGCCCGGCAACGACGCGCACGCCGCGTCGACGGCGGCGATCGCCACAGGTGTGCGCGGAATGCGGACGCCGGCCACGTCGTCCTGGTCTGCCGGTGTGCGCGGGTGCGCATCGTTCATCGTGTCTCCTTCCGTGCCGGCGAGGCATGGCAAAAAATCGTCTGAAGCAAAGCCGACACGCGCGTCGTTGCTGCGGCCGCGTGCGTCGGTCCGGGTCGCTAGCATGCAAAGCAGCTGCAGTCGAGCGAACCCCGGAAGTTGTTGTCGTCGCTCGTGGGCGCGGAGTCTCGCGACGCGAGCAGGTGGCCTTGAGCGTCCACGTTGGCGTGCTTCGTTGCGGACGCGATCGGCCGGTAGCGGCTGTAGCCGCCGAATTCGGCCACCGGCGACCACGCGGGGCTGACCGGCAGCGGCGGCGGCGCGAGCGGCGCGAACTCGTCGTCCGCGTGCACGACCTTGCCGTTGACCACCGTCAGCACCGACGACAGGGTCTTGATCTGCAGCTCGTCGACCGTGAAGTAGTCGTCCGTCAGCGCCGCGAAATCTGCGTACTGGCCGGGCACCAGCGCACCCTTGCGGTCGTCCTCGTTCGAGAACCACGCACTGCCGACCGTGTAGCGCCGCAGCGCCTCCATCCGGTCGAGCCGGTTGCGCTCCGGATACAGCGCGGTGCCGCCGACCGTGCGGCCGGACACCATCCAGTACAGCGACACGAACGGGTTGTAGCTCGCGACATGCGTCGCGTCGGTGCCTGCGCCGACCGGCAGCCCCGCCGCAAGCATCGCGCGGATCGGCGGCGTGCGCGTGGCGGCCTCCGCGCCGTAGCGGGCAACGAAATACTCGCCCTGATAGGCCATCCGGTGCTGCACCGCGACGCCGCCGCCGAGCGCGGCGATGCGCGCGATGTTCGCGTCGGAGATCGTCTCGCAATGGTCGAAGAACCAGCGCAGTCCGTCGAACGGAATCTCGCGGTTGACGGCCTCGAACACGTTCAGGAACCGGCCGATCGATTCGTCGTAGGTCGCGTGCAGCCGGAACGGCCAGCGGTGCTGCACGAGCAGCCGCACGACCGCGGTGAGCGCTTCCTCGAGCGACGCGGGCAGGTCGGGGCGCGGCTCCAGGAAGTCCTCGAAGTCCGCAGCGGAAAACACCAGCATCTCGCCCGCGCCGTTCACGCGCAGGAATGCGTCGCCGTCGCCGGGCTTCGTCAACGTCACCCACTTCGCGAAGTCTTCAATCTCCTGCTCCGCGTTCTGTGCGAACAGGTTGTAAGCGATACGCACGGTCAGCTCGCCGCGCTTCGCGAGATCCATGATCACCGCGTAATCGTCCGGATAGGCGTGATAGTCGCCGCCCGCGTCGATCGCGCTCGTGACGCCGAGACGGTTCAGCTCGCGCATGAATTGCCGGGTCGAGTTGATCTGGTCGTCGTAGCCGAGCTTCGGCCCCTTCGCGAGCGTTGCGTTCAGGATCGCCGCGTCCGGGCGCGCGATCAGCATCCCGGTCGGCTTGCCGTGCCGGTCGCGCTGGATCTCGCCGCCGGGCGGGTTCGGCGTGTCCCGGTCGTAGCCGAGCGCGCGCAGCGCGGCGGCGTTGAGCAGCGCGCTGTCGTACAGGTGCAGGATGAAGACCGGCGTACCGGGCGCGATGTCGTTGAGCTCGGCGAGCGTGGGGCCGCGTTTTTCGACGAACTGGAATTCGCTCCAGCCGCCGACGACGCGCACCCATTGCGGCGCGGGCGTGCGCGCGACCTGGCGGCGCAGCATGTCGAGCGCGTCGGCGAGCGACGGCACGCCGTCCCAGCGCAGCTCCAGGTTGAAGTTCAGCCCGCCGCGAATCACATGCAGGTGCGAATCGTTCAGCCCCGGAATCACCGTGCGGCCGCGCAGGTCGATGCGCGGCGTGCCGTCGCGCGCATGACGCATGACCTCGCGGTCGTTGCCGGACGCGACGATCCGGCCGTCCTTCACCGCGAGCGCAGTGACGAACGACCGCCTGTCGTCCTGTGTCGCAATCTTGCCGTTGTAGACGACGAGGTCCGCCGTCCGCGCCGGTTCCGCCGTGTCATGCATCGGCACGCCTCCGCTCACGTCCGGCACCGGCCGGCGACCGCGCAAGCACCAGCGCGCGCGCGTATCCGGCTGTCGCGGACGATGCGCGCAAGATTGTTATCCGTCGACGATACGCGGACCATTGCTTTTCCCCTTGAACGTCGCGAGACGCCCCGATCCGGCCAGGCCGCGCGGATGCGTCACGCATCGCGCAGGCACGACGCAGCGGCGGCTGTGCGCAACCGGACGTGCCGCTTGCCGGCAGCCGGCACAGGCCTCCGTCAACGACGATAGTGCCGCGCCGGACGAAATGCCTTGCGCGAGCCTGAATTGTTGTGAAGCTTGTTGTAATGCGTCCCGGACGGCGCCCTGAAGCGCGCGTCACAACAAGCGAATCCCGCCCCGGATGGACGCGGCTTCGGCGTGCATCGCGGCGCTCACGAACGCGTGCCGGCCCCTGCCGGCGACGATACGCATTCACGCGAGTTGCTGCGCGACGCCGGCCCAAGCCGATACCGTGTCGTGCGTGGCGTCGATCCGCACGCGCGGCCGATGCGCGGGCGGCGCATCATCCACCCGAATGAAATTGCGCAGACGCACCAGCCGGCGAATGTCGTACGCGCGCGACTGGAGATCGAAGCGCCCGGCCAGGCTCGCAATCATCGAAGACGCCTGGCAGGTTCGCCCGCGTTCGATCAGGTAATCGGCAAGATCCAGCGTCGCGCGCAGCGCCCACATGCCGGCCCCCTGCTCGTTCGCGGCATGGATCGCGCTGTGCAGATGGCGGCGCGCTTCCGCTTCGTACGCAACGGCCACGTCCTCGTCCGCATTGCGCGCGCGCTCGAGCATCGCCAGCCCCTTCGCGCGCAGCAGCTCCGGCAGGAACAGGTGCTCGCCGCTCGCCCGGCAGCGCGCGAGCGTCACATCCAGCTTCGCGCAGGCCTCGACCGCCCGCCCGGTTCGCGCGAGCCCTTCCGCATACGCGACGACCAGCGGCGCGAGCAGGCGGTGGAATCCGCTTGCCTCGACGCGCCGCAACGCGGGTTCCAGCCTCGCCAGCCCTGCTCCCGGGTGTCCGGTCTGGATGTCGAATTGGCCGGCGAGGCATTCCGCATGACTGCGCCAGATGTCGAACCCGTTCGCGTCGGCCTCCGACAGCATCGTCGCGAGATAGTCGGAGATCGCATCGTGGTCGCCGTAGCGCAGCGCGATCGGCACGGCGGCGGCGCCGAGCACGATGCACAGCGACAATCCGGACTTGCGCCGGCGCGCGAGCTCGACCGCCTGCGTGGCCAGCCGCATCGCATGCTCCGGTTCGCCCTGCATCCACACGAGCCGCGTGAGCATCGTGCGGCCGAGCGTCGCCGCGTCGATGCCGAGCGCAAGCTCCGCGCGCATCGGCTCGCGGGTGTCGGCGAGCGCGTCCGTTGCCGTTTCCAGCCGCTCGCGCGCCTGCGCATGCTCGCCGAAATAATGGAGCGACGTCGCCACCATCGCGGTCGCGAGCAGCCGCTGCGATCGCTTGCCGCTGCGCTCGGCCGCCCGCTCGAAGCGTGTCGCGTAACGAAGCGACTCGTGAATGTCGGACATCGCGAGCGTCGTGTTCCACTGCCCGGCCAACGCGGAGGCCTCGAGCGCGTCGTTGCCGGCACCGCGGGCCAATCCGAGCGTTCGATCCCACATCGCGGCGGCCGTGTGCACGTCGCCGGACGTATGCAACAGCGCCGACGCATACGCGGCGCGCAAGCGCATTTCGCCTTCCGCGTCGAACGCGCCGGGCGACCCCGCGTCGATTTCGTCGAGCGCGCGTTTCGCCTGCGCGCACCATTCGTCCGTCCGCGACAGCGCCAGCCACTCGTGTTCGAGCGCGATCGCCTGCTCCGTGTCGTGCACCGGTGCGTCGCGAACCGTCGGTTCCGGCGTCTGCTCCTGCTGGTCGGCCGATGGCGGCCGAAGGGCGGTGTCCATCCCCATCCCCGCCGCCGCGAGCGGCGCCGTCGCGCCAGCCTGCTCGCGCGCAACGTGCTCATAGTGCGCATGGCGCACGGCGACGCGCTCGAGCTCGCCCTCGTCGCGCAGCTTCTCCTGCGCATACGCGCGCGTCGATTCGGTCAGCCGGTACTGGGCATTCGCGCCGCTGAATTCGACGTTCAGCAGCGACTTCGCGACCAGCTCGCCGAGTCCGGAAATCATCTCGGCGATCGACGCGCCGGGCTCCAGCGCCACGGCGCGCACCGCGTCGAACGTGAACGGGCCGATGAAGCATCCCATCCGGCGAAACAGCGACCGTGCGGCGGAATCCAGCAGCACGTAGCTCCAGTCGAACGTCGCGCGCAGCGCCTGATGGCGCGGGAGCGCGGAGCGCAGCCCGCCCGTCAGCAGGTTCAGCCGGTCGTCGAGACGCGACGCGACGCCATCGATGCCGAGCGTCGCCACCCGCGCGGCCGCGAGTTCGATCGCGAGCGGCAGGCCGTCGAGGCGCCGGCAGATGTCGCCGATCAGCCGGATGCCGTTGTCGTCGATTACGCAGTCCGCCGTCGCGGCGCGGGTGCGGCACAGGAACAGCTCGACGGCGGAGCAGCCGGCGATCTCGTCGACGGTGGCGTCGCCGCCGGGCACCGCGAGCGGATTGACGCGAAAGACGCATTCGGCCGAGATATGGAGCGGCTCGCGGCTCGTCACGAGCACGCGCAGCCGGTCGGTGCGCGCCGCGAGCGTTTCCACGAGGCTCGCGATCAGGTCGATCACGTGCTCGGCGTTGTCGAGCACGAGCAGACACGGCGACGCCGCCATCGCGCCGGCAAGACCGTCGATCGCAGGCGCGTCGTCCGCCGCCATGCCGATCGCATTCGCCAGCGTGCGCAACACGTCGTCGCGCGTTGATGCGCGCGCCAGCTCGACGAAATGGACGGTCTCGCCGGTGCGGCGCCTGATGTCGTGTGCGACCTCGACGGCGAGGCTCGTCTTGCCGATGCCGCCGGCGCCGACCAGCGTGACGACGGGCGTCCGGTCGATCATGTCGACGATCTGCCGGGTTTCCGCGTGCCGCCCGATGAGCTGCGTCGATGACGCGCCCGGCTCCACGCCGGGCGACGCCTCGGCCGGCTCCACCGGCTGCACGGCGCGGCGGCCGGCAGGCGAGCCGCCCACCAGCACGTAACCCCTGCCCGGCACGGTCTTGATCAGGTCCCGGCTCGTGCCGAGCAGCTTGCGCAACGCCGCGACATGAACCTGAAGCCGGTTCTCCTCGACGATCGTGCCGGGCCACACGGCATCCATGATGTCGTCCTTCGACACGACCGCACCGTTCGCCCGGTGCAGCACTTCAAGAATGTCGAGCGCGCGCGCGCCGACGTGCAGCGACAGGCCTTGCCGGCGAATGTCGCGTTGCTCGAAGTCGACTGACAATGTCCCGATCTGGATCATGGCTGCCTCCAGGCGTCCCTTGATGGCGGCCATGCGAACGCTGCGGTTCACGTGGCCGAGGTCGGCGCCCTTGCCCATGCGGGCCGGACGCGCAATTCCCAAAATATGAGCGGAGTGTAAACACCGTATAAACGCGTGTCTTGAAGGAAAATGCGCAGCGCATTCACGCGATGCCGCGCGACGAAACCGATTCCATGCGGCGACAGCCGGTGGGTGCATCACAGCGCCCGAGCAATTCACCGGATAAAGAGCGGAAATTCGTTCAATCGGCTTGGGGCAGTCACAAGGGCCGTATAAACTAATTACCAATTATTTCTCGCCCCACGCCTTACAAGGACCTTCCGACATGCCTCCATCCGTCATCGCGCCCACCGTGCCGTCGTCGAAAGACACGCTCGGATGCGCGCCGAGCATGCTGAGTAAGGATATCGAAAGAAATGCAGGCGACCTGAGGCTCTATCGCAAATGCATGCGCGACGCGCATTTCGAACGCATCGTGATGCCCGCGTGCGATCGCGGCTTCCTGATCGGCATTTCGCTGAACGGCGGGCACCGCCGTACGCTATTCCGCGGCACGAGACAAACGGAAAAGCGGTTCGTAAACGACTCGATCTACATCCGGGATTTTTCCGAAGACTTCCGCGCCGACCTGTACGGCGAATTCGATTTCGTGCTCGTGGAACTGTCGCGCCCGTATCTCGACCGCCTCGGCGAGGATTACGGCGACACCCTGATCGGCGGCCTGACCTGCGCGATCGACCAGCAGGATCCGGTGCTCGGCCATCTCGCGCATGCGGTCGCCGACAGCCTCGAGGAACCGGGCCCGCTGACGACGCTGTTCGTCGAGCAGATGGGGCTCGCGATCGGCTCGCATCTCGTGCGGCGCTATGGCAACGCGCTCGAATGCGAACTGCACCGCAAGGGCGTGCTGTCGCCGGCGAAGACGGCGCGCGCGAAGGAACTCCTGATGGAAAAGGCCAACCTCGGCGTGTCGATCGCGGAAGTCGCGAACGAATGCGACCTGTCGCGCGGCTATTTCATCCGCGCGTTCTCGCGGACGACGGGCCGCACGCCGCACCAGTGGCTGATCGAGCAGCGCGTGACGCAGGCGAGGCAACTGATCGAGACGACCGACATGTCGCTCGTCGAAATCGCCGCGGCGTGCGGCTTCGCGGACCAGAGCCATCTGAGCCGCGTGTTCGTCAAGGTGCTCGGCAGCTCGCCGGGCGCGTGGCGGCGCAGCGTATCGCGTTGAACGAGCCGAACGCACAGCCCGTGCGATGCGCGTGACGCGCGGCGGCGGCGCCGTCAGGGCAGCGGCGTCGCGTCGTAGTTGACCGGCACCCAATCGTACTGCGCGCCATCCCGGCGCAGATGCCCGAACCCCGGAAATGCAATGTGCGCGGCGGCGACCAGATACCGCTTGTCCGCGACACGCTTCAGCGCATCGCGACGCGTGCGCTGCGCGGCCGCGCCGTCGCTGTCGTACTGAACGGTCGCGTCGGGGTCCTGCAACTGGATCGCCGCGACGTGCACGATGTCGCCCCACACGAGCAGTCCGTCCGAACCGCTCTCGATCAGATACGCCGTATGACCCGGCGTATGGCCCGGCATCGGCACGCTGCGGATGCCCGGCGCGAGCGTCGCGTCGCCGCTGAAGGTCCTGAAGCGCCCTGCCGCGATGTACGGTGCGACCGACGCGGCCGCCGCGTCGAAAAAGGACCCCAGGAATTCCGGTGCGCGCGCCTTGTTGTCGGGATCGAGCCAGTAGTTCGCCTCGGCCTCGCTCGTCCTGACGATCGCATTCGGAAACGTCATCTGGCCGTGCGAGACGATGCCGCCGACGTGATCCTTGTGCAGGTGCGTCAGCCACACTTCGTCGATTTGCTCCGGTACGTAGCCGGCCGCGCGCAGGTTGGCGACCAGCTTGCCGCAGCAGTCGCCATACAGCACGCCGGCGCCCGAATCGATCAGGATCCGCTTCAAGCCCGTGTCGACCAGGAACGCATTGATCGATCCCTGCACGGGCTGCTCGAGAAATTCGCGATCGAGGTCGCGCTTGATCTCGTCCTTCGATATGCCGCGCATGACCGTATCGATCGGAAACGGATGCGTGCCGTCGGACAGCGCGATCACTTCGACGTCGCCGACCTTCTGCCGATAAAAGCCCGGCGCCTGGTTGCCGGCGCGGTGCGCGGTTGCGAAGCCGACCGACGCCCACACGCCGATGCCCCATGCGATCAGCAGTGCGAGCCCGATGCGATTCGCGATCGTCCACCCGTTGCGACGCGTCATGTTGCGCTCCGTTCGTGTGCGCTGGCGTCCAGGCCCGCGAGCGTCGTGTGGATCTGGCTGACGACGGCCGCGCCGTCGCCGACTGCGGACGCGACGCGCTTGGCCGACTCGGACCGCACGTCGCCGATCGCGAACATCCCCGGCACGCTGGTTTCGAGCGGCAGCCGCCCGCCGTCTTGCGCGACGCCCGTCATCACGAAGCCCCGGTCGTCGAGCTCGACGCCGCTCGACGCGAGCCAGTCGGTCCTCGGATCGGCGCCGATGAACAGGAACAGATGGCGCGTCGCGATCGCTTCGACTTCGCCGTCGCGGCGAATCCGGATGCCGGTCAGCCCGCAGTCGTCGCCGTCGAGGCCCTCGAGCGTGCAGCCGCGGCAGACCTGCACGTTCGGCAACGCGCCGATCCGGTCGACGAGGTAGCGGGACATGCTCGCGCCGAGATCGTCGCCGCGAATCAGCACGCGGATGCTGCGCGCGAAATTGGCGAGGAACACGATCGCCTGGCCGGCCGAATTGCCGCCGCCGATCAGCACGATGTCCTGCCCTCTCACGAGCCGGCCCTCGATCGGGGACGCCCAGTAATACGTGCCCCGCCCTTCGAAATGCGCGAGATCGGGCACCGACGGCCGGCGATAGGCCGCACCGCTCGCAATCACCACGGTGCGCGCGCCGATGCGCTGTCCGTCGGACAGCGTCAGCTCGAGATGCGTCGCTTGCCGGCGCACCGCTTCGACCCGCACCGGAATCGCCAGATGCGCGCCGAATTTCAGCGCCTGCTGGAACGCGCGCGCCGCGAGCGCCTGCCCCGAGATGCCGGTCGGGAAGCCGAGATAGTTTTCGATGCGCGCGCTCGCGCCGGCTTGCCCGCCGGGCGCGCGCAGGTCGAACACGGCGACGGCAAGCCCCTCCGTCGCCGCATAGACGGCCGCGGCAAGCCCCGCCGGGCCCGCGCCGACGATCGCGACGTCGTAGTGGCGGCCGGGCTCGAAGGTCGGCACGAGCCCGAGGCAGGTGGCGAGCTGCACCTCGTCGGGCGCGCGCAGCACGGAGCCGTTCGGGCAGAACACGATCGGAAAATCCGCCGGCCCCGCCGCGATGCCGGCGAGCAGCTTGACTGCCGCGCTGTCGTGCCGCACGTCGAGCACGGCCGCCGGGTGCGCATTGCGGCGCAGAAACCCTTGCAGCCTGACCAGCCGGGCATCCGTGCTGTCGCCGACGATGATCGGCCCGACCCCTTTCTCGATCAGGCCGAGGCGGCGCAGGATCAGCGCGCGCATGATGTGCTCGCCGAGCAGCGCGTCCGCGACGATCAGCGCGCGCAACTGCTCGGGCTCGACGACGAGCGTGTCGCAATCCGTCAGCGCGATGGCATCGACCAGCGACGGCTTGCCGGACAGCTGCGCCATCTCGGCCATGAAATTCCCCGCCTCGTGCTCGATGACGAGCGTCGAGCGTCCGAGCCGGTCGCGCGTGCAGACCCGGACCTTGCCGCGCAGCAGCACGAACAGCCCGAGCGCGACGCGGCCCGTTTCGAAGATGCGGTCGCCGGCCGCGAACGACATCGGCCGCGCGAAGCGCTGCAGGCTGCCGATCTCCGCCGGCGACAGGCGCGGAAACATCTGGTGCCGCCGGAATTCGAGCGACGAGTACGGCGCGTCCAGATCGGATCGCGCGGGGGCGTCGGGCCCGTCAGGCGTGGAGAGATCGGGCGCGTCAGGAGCGGAATGGTCGGTCATGGCCTCGTCCTCGTTGCACGGCGGTACGTGTCAGGTTCGGTCGCGACGGCGGCGCGGGTTCGCGGTGCGCGTTCGGTTCGATCGCGCGACGGCGCGGGGTCGCGGTGTGCGTCCGGCGCACACGCGCACACAGCGGCACCGGTTGCGCCACAGGTCGACGAACCGCGCCGCCGGCCGGCGGGCGCGGTTCGTCACGATAACGAGCTTAGTCGGCGCCGGCCCAAAAATCCTGAGCCAGATATGAAACGTCCTGAATATCCGGCCCATTCGTGCGCAGCCAGCGCATCAGGCGGCCCGGCGATAGAATGCGAACCGCATGAAACGCAACATTGCGGCTCGAACAAAGGCGAATAAAGGCGAACAAGGGCGACAACATGGACAAGTTTTCCGCGCTGCGCGCATTCGTGGAAGTGGCGGAAGCCGGCGGCTTCTCGAGCGCGGGGCGGCGCCTCGATCTTGCGGCGTCGTCCGTCGTGCGGGCGGTGGACGCGCTCGAGGCGTCGCTCGGCACCGTGCTGCTGAACCGGACCACCCGGCAAGTGACGCTGTCCGACGCGGGCGCCGTCTATTACGCGAGGGCGAAGCAGCTGCTCGAGGACCTGGCCGATGCCGACGCGCTGGTCGCCGATCGCGGCGACGAGCCATCCGGGCCGCTGCGCGTGTCCGTGCCGGTCGTGTACGGCATCCGCTGCATCACGCCGCATGTGTCGGCGTTCCTCGCGCGCTACCCGAAGCTCGACCTCGATATCCAGCTCACCGACCAGCGCGTCGATCTCGTCGTCGACCGGATCGACGTCGCGATCCGGCTCGGCGAAGCGGCGCCGTCGGCGGACGTCGTCGCGCGGCAACTGAGCACGCTCCGACGCTACGTGGTCGCGAGCCACAACTATCTGGACGCGCACGGCACGCCGGCCACGCCGACCGAACTGGTCGATCATTCGTGCCTGCGTTTTCAGTTCGGCGGCGATCAGCAGACGTGGACGTTTGCGGACGCGCACGGCACAACGAAGGTGATCGTGTCGGGGCGCCTCAAGTCGAATCACACCGAAGTGCTGCGCGACGCCGCGCTCGACGGCGCCGGCATCGCGCTGCTGCCCGACTGGCTCGTCGACGCGGACATCCAGTCGGGCCGGCTGCGCAAGCTGTTCGAGCAGTACGACGTGACGCCCGACACGGCGCGCTCGGTCATCAGCGCGCTCTATCTGCCGAACCAGCGCGGCTCGAAGCGCGTGACCGCGTTCATCGATTTCGTCGCGTCGCTTGCGAGCGCGCCGGGCTGATGCCGCGACGCGCGTGCGGCAACCCGGCCGCGCCGCGCTGGCAGGCGAATGTTCGCCGAATCCCGCCCGCTGTGCCCGCCAACCGCGCCGGCGGACCTCACCAACCGAACTTCGCCTCGACGCCGACATAGTCGGCGTTGCGTGCGCCGAGCGCACGAATCGAACTGCCGACCTCGAAGTGAACGGCCTCGACGGCCAGCGCGACGTTCGCATTGACGGCCCAGTCCGCGCGCACCTGCGCATACATGCCGGTATACGCGTTGCCCTTGCCGGCCGTGCCCGGCACGGCCATCATTCCCTGCGCGTAGATCGAATCCGCGGTTGTCGCGCGCCACTGGAACCCGACCGCGGTCAGCAGCGTGACCGTCGGCGTGGCCCTGAACGTCAGCGACGGCTTCACGTGAATCAGGTTGCTGTAGCCCGTATAGCCGGCAAGCGTGAAGTAATAGCCGTTCGGAAACAGCGGATTGAAGGTCCCCACCCGTCCGTCGCCAGGATGCGTGTCGCCGGATGCGCCGTCGATCTGCAGGCCGACGCGCGCCCTGCCCGCCGTCGACGCCAGCGTATAGCCGCTCAGGATGCCGAACGCCCATGCACCGATCGTGTCCTGCCCGACGCGTCCTGTCTGGAACATCGTCTCGGCGTCCCAGTCGAACCCGCCCGCCTTCCCCGCATAGCGCAGGTCGAACACGTCGCGCCGCTCCGTGCCGGCCGCGCCGATGAAACGCGCGTTGTCCCGCGTGTAGCGGGACCAGTAGCCCGACAGTTCGCCGGGCCCGACGGCCGAGTGCTCGATGCGCACGCCGTCGAATCTCAGGTGCCGGTTCGACACGTCGTCGAACACCGCGTCGTTGCGCACCTGCACCGGGCGCGTCACGTAGCCGATCAGGCGCCACTTGCCGATTTCATAGTCGGCCCACAGCGCATCAAACGACTGGCGCACGTTCGGGCCATCCCGCACCGACACGAAACGCTGCAGGTCGAACGCCATCTGCTGGCGGCCGACGCGCGTCTTGAATGTGCCGCCGCCGATCCGGTCGACATAGGCGACGAACGCCTGCTCGATGTCGAGCGTATTCCGGTCCACCGGCGACACGGTGTCCTTGCCGAACGGCCGTGCATCGGCAAACTGGACGAACGCCTGCAGATGTCCGCGGTATCGCAGGTCCGCATGCACTTCGGTGCGCTGGATCACGTAGTTGTCGTCGTGCGCGCCGCCGAGGCCGAACAGCGGCGCGTTGTTCAGCTCGAAGCGCTCGCGCAGGTTCGCGCCGAGCGACAGATAGGTGGACGGATCGCCGCCCAGCGGCACGTACTTCAGCGCGTCGAACGGCTTGCGCGGTACGCACGGATCGGCGAGCGCCGACCAGTTTTCCTGCCAGCGGTTGAACATCACCGAAGGCCGTTTCGTACCGCACACCGGCGGCGCGGCCGCGTCGGCGGCGCCTGCCTCCTGCGCGGCGGACGCACCGCCGCACTGCGTCAGCAGGCTGCCCGCCAGCACGACGCCCGACAGCGTCTGTTGCCATACACTCGACATCGGCCGGCGCCCCGTTACTTCGTCTGCTCGTGGATCTCGGCGATATAGCCGCCGGGAAACTCGACCATCGCCGTGCGGCCTTCGACGGCCGTATTCGGCTCGGACAGCACCTTCACGCCGGCGCTGCGCGCCTTCGCGAGCGTCGCGTCGAGATCCGCGACCTGATAGCCGGTCACCTCGCGGCCGTACGGATAAGGCAGGCGGCCGTCGGTGACGAACACGAGCATGTTGCCGAAGCCCGAGCGGATCCGCACCCGCCGGATCTTGTCGCCCGGACGGCCGATTTCGGCGCCGTCCGCACGACGGCTGTCGGACACGACGGTGCCGTGCGAGAAGCGCACGTAACGCTTGATGAAGCTGTCGGCCATGTACGGCGACACATAGACGCGGTTGTCCGGCACCCGCTCGAGCGGCCCGTACGTCGGCGCCTTCGTGTGCCAGTACAGCTGCATCGTGAGACCGCCCGGCCACTGGATCACCGCATCCTTGCCGATCGGATCGTCGAACGTGTCGACGATCACGTCGGCGCCCGCGCTGCGTGCCGCGCGCACGGCCTGATCCATGTCGGTGACGAGATAGCCGGTGCGCTCGCTGCCGAACGGATAAGGCACGGGCGTCTCGAACGCGAACACCGACAGCATCCCGACCGGCGTCTGCACATACTGCGATGCCGTCTTGCTCGGCGTCGGCGTGACCGTGAAGACCGCGCGTTGCGACGCCTTGCCGCCGAACGTCGCGATGAAGCTGTCCACGAACGCGTCGATCTGCTCGCCGGGCACGTACACGTGCGTCGTCGAGTATTGCGAACCGACCGACACGACCGGCATGCGCGCGGCGCCGGTATCGAGATGCGTGACGTCGGCGAGCGCCGGCGTCACGGTCGACACCGCGCCGAGCATCGCCATCGACACCGCCGCGATACGTGCAATACGAAGCACGCTTCGCACATTCACTGAACTCATCTAGTTCTCCTTATTGTCAATGCGTGCAGCGACATGCTGCACCGGTTTCAGCGCAGTAGCGGCCGCGCTGCCGGCCTGCCTGACTGGTACGCGAGGAAGACCAGCGCCGCGAGCGGCAGCGCCAGCGCCCAGAACGACGCGAGCAGATAGCCCGTGGCGCCCGCGAGCGCGCCGAGCGCGAAGCCGGCGACCGGCGGCAGCGTGCGCCACAACCTCGCGCGCGCCGCGTCGCGATCGGCTGGCGCGGCGAGCGGCACGAGCCAGTCGAACGCATCGATGACGGCCTGCGTGACGTTGCCCGTCATCACGGTGTTCGCGACGACCGAGCGGGCGGTCAGCCGTCCGTGCGCGTTCTGCACGCCCATCGCCGCCGCGCCGAGCAGGCCGCATGCGATCGTCAGCGGCGCGTCCGCGTCGCCGACCGGCGACGACAGCACGCCCGCGAGCATGAAGGCCGCCAGCAGCACGGCCTGCAGCGCATACAGCGCACGGGCGCGCGCGCCGTGTCCGTGCGCAAGCATGCGGTGGTCCAGCACGCGCGCGCCGACGATCCCCGCAATGAACGCGGGAAACGCGAGCCACTTGATCGCGAGGCCGTTCCCGGCGCCCGCGAGGCCCGAGCCGATCAGGATGAAATTGCCGGTGACGTGCGCGGTGAACAGGCCGAACAGCGCGACGAAGCCGAGCGTGTCGACGTAGCCCGCGATCGATGCGAGAAACGTATCCTCGCCGCGCACGCGGTCGGACTTCGCCGCGGCCGCGCTGGCCGTGCTTACTTGTCCTTGCTGCACGGCGCGGTGCCCGGGCAGTTGACGTCGGCGGGCGCCTGCTGCACCTGCGCAGTCGGCGGCCGAAGCTGCGCCTGCACGAACGGGATCGCGTGCTCGCCGAGCACGATGCCGAGCAGGCCCATCAGCGCGATCAGCGGCGGCGCGGGCGATTGCACGCGCACCAGGGAATACAGCAGGCCGACGACGATGCCTGCAGCCAGCGAGATCAAATAGGGCATGGTCCACTCCGGTTTCGCCACCCTGCCCGGCAAGCCGGATTGCATCGCGCCGGGCCGATGTGGCGGTTCGGGAGCCAGACTAGTGAAAGCCATTCTTAAAGTCATGGTCACGCACTGAATTTTTCTGAATCCGCCGAATTCGGCCGCGCCTTGCTATTTTTCGATCGATAGTTAAGAATGCCCGTTGTCAGGAGCCCATGCATGAGCGAACGCAAGCGCAGCACGTCGTCCGTCAAACAGGAGACGGACACCCCCGGCACCGCGGTCCCGCCGGGCCGCAGACTCACGCCCGAGGCGCGCGAGCGGCAGATCGTCGAGAAGGCCGTCGAGCACTTCGCGACGCACGGCTTCTCCGGCAGCACGCGCGAACTCGCGCGCCAGATCGGCGTCACGCAGCCGCTGCTGTATCGCTACTTCCCGAGCAAGGAAGCGCTGATCGATCGCGTGTACGACGAGGTCTACACGTGGAATCCCGAGTGGGAAAAACTGATCGCCGACCGCTCGATCCCGCTGCAGGAACGGCTCGTCACGTTCTACCGCTCGTATGCGCAGACGATCCTGCGGCGCGAATGGATCCGCACGTTCATCTTCGCGGGGCTGAGCCGCGAAGGCTTCAACACGCGCTACCTGTCGCGGCTCCGGGAACGCGTGTTCCTGCCCGTGCTGCGCGAGTTGCGGCACGCGTACGACATCGTCACGCCGGCGTCGGCCGCGCAGCGCGACGCGGAAATCGAACTGATCTGGAGCCTGCACGCGAGCATCTTCTACCTGGGCGTCAGGAAGTGGGTCTACGGCCTGCCGGTGCCGGACGACCTCGACACCGAGATCGAGCGGCAGATCGACGCGTTCCTGCACGGCACGCCGGCCGCGCTGAAGCAGCTCGCTGGCGGCGGCGCGCCGGGTGCGCGCCGCAAGCGCGCGTGACGCACTGCCGATACCCCTGACGCGCCGGACGGGGCTGACGGAGCTGACCGAACTGACCGAGCTGGCACAAGGGGCGACCAGCCGGCGCGTCAGCCCACGTCGCGTCAGGCGGCCGACGCGGCATTCGCGACCGGATTGCGCAGCACGCCGATCCGTTCGATCTCGACCTCGCACACGTCGCCCGCCTTCATCCACAGCTGCGGATCGCGCGCCATGCCGATGCCGGCCGGCGTGCCGGTGACGATCACGTCGCCGGCCTGCAGCGTCATCACTTCGCTCAGCAGCGTGACCAGCGTCTCCACGTCGAAGATCATGTCCGACGTCGATGCGTGCTGGACGACTTCGCCGTTCAGGCGCGTCTCGATCCTCAGCCCCTTGCAGCCGCGCGGCAGCGCATCGGCCGTGACGAACCACGGCCCGAACGCGCCCGTGCCGTCGAAGTTCTTACCCATCGTCCATTGCGGCGTGCGGAATTGATAGTCGCGCAGCGTCGCGTCGTTGAACAGCGAATAGCCGGCGACGTGGTCGAGCGCGCGCTCGCGCGCGATATTCCGGCCACCCGTGCCGATCACGGCGACCAGTTCGCCCTCGTAATCGAGCTCCGACGACTGCGGCGGCAGCGCGATCGGCTCGCCGTGGCCGATCAGGCTCGACGCGAACCGCGCGAACACGGTCGGATACGTCTGTTTCGCGAAGCCGGTCTCGGTCGAGTGATCGACGTAGTTGAGCCCGACGCACAGGATCTTGTTCGGCCGCCCGAACGGCGGCAGCACCCGCACCGCGTCGAGCTTGACCGGCACGCCGCGCGCGAGACGCTCCGCAACCGCTGCAAGATCGGCGCCCTGCGCGAGCAACGCATCCAGGTCGCCCGGATAGCCCGTGTCGCCGGCCGCCAGGCCGGCCCAGTTTCCGTTCCGTTCGACGGCCAGGCCGCGACGTCCTTCCTTTTCATAGGCTGCAAATCGCATCGCACGCTCCTTGTTCGACGCCCGCGCGGGCGCCGGTTTCTCGCCAGTGTCAGCAAGCTTCATGGACACGCGCACGCCGGCCCCGATGGCCGATGCCCGCCGTCCCCCGTTTCACATGAGGCCGCCGTCAGCCGGAACCCCGGGCCCGGCGCACGGCGGCGCTGTCGCGCAATGCATCGGGCACCGGACCGCCCGTCGCCCAGTCGAGCAGCTGCACCGTATGCACGAACGGAATCCCGGCCGCATCCGCGAGCTGGGTCATGCAGCCAATGTTGCCGCTTGCGGCGATCTCCGCGTCGGTCGAGCGGATCGCCGCGACCTTGCGCCGTTTCAATTCGCCCGCGATCGCCGGCTGCAGCAGGTTGTACACGCCGGCCGACCCGCAGCACATGAAGCTGTCCGGCGGCTGCACGACGTCGAAGCCCGCATCGCGCAACAGGTCGAGCGGCGGCCGCACGATCCGCTGCCCGTGCTGCATCGAGCACGCGGCGTGATAGACGACCCGTAACCCGGGCGGCACGACCGGCGTCTTCAGCCCGAGCGGCGCGACGAATTCCGAAATGTCCTTCGCGAGCGCGCTGACCCGCGCGGCCTTGTCCTTCCATGCCGGATCGAGCCGCAGCGCATGCCCGTAGGCCTTCAGCGACGTGCCGCAGCCGGACGTGTTGACGATGATCGCGTCGAGCCCGTCCGGCCCGTCGGCCTCCCGCAGCCACGCGTCGATGTTGGCCTTCACCATCGGCAGCGCGCGCTCGTCGAGTCCCATGTGCTCCGCCGGCGCGCCGCAGCATCCGGCGCCGCGCGCGACGACGACCTCGATGCCGTGCCGCTGCAGCAGCCGGATCGTCGCTTCGTTGATCGCCGGATCCAGCACGGTCTGCACGCAGCCGTTCAGCAGGCTGACCCGTGCGCGGCGTTTTCCCTGCGCGGGAAACACCTGCGGGCGGTCGACAGCGCTCGCGGCCGGCAGCGGCGCGACGGGCGTCATGTCGAGCATCGCCCGCAGCGGCCCGGCAAACGCCGAGCGCAGCGGGCGGAACAGCTTGCCCGCCGCCAGCGCAGCGCGGAACAGGCGCGGGCTCGGGATCAGCACGGTCAGCGCGCGACGGATCGCGCGCTGCGCGAGCGGCCGGCGGTAATGGGTCTCGACGTATTCGCGGCCATGCGCGATCAGCTTCGAATACTGGACATCCGACGGGCAGATCGCTTCGCACGCGAGACACGTCAGGCAGCGGTCGAGATGCTCGACCGTCTTCGGGTCGGGCGCGCCGCCCGTCTCGTACATGTTCCGCATCAGCACGATGCGGCCGCGCGGGCTGTCGTTCTCGTCGTGCCGCACCTGATACGTCGGGCAGTGCGACAGGCAGGTGCCGCAATGCACGCAGGTGCGGATGATGTCGTTCGACAGCGCGATGTCGGGGTCGGCGAGCGCTGCGTCGCCGATGCGGGTTCTCATGTCACGCTGCTCCCATATCGATGGGTTCGAGCCTGCCCGGATTGAGCACGCAATTCGGATCGAAGGTCTGCCGCACGCGCTCGCCGAGCGCGCGCAGTCCGGCCGGGCGCGGATGAAACGCGCGGACCTCGCGCCGCAACGCCGCCGGCGCGCGGAACAGGCACGCTTGTCCGCCGGCCGCTTCGACGGCCTGCCGGAGCGTTGCGGACTGTGCGGCCACGCCCGCGGCATCCGTCCGGACGAACACGAGGCTGCCGCCCCAGTCGTAGATCGCTTGTCCGCCCAGCGATGCGACGATGCGCGGCGCGTGCGTTGCGGGCAGCATCAGACGCCACACGCACGCGTCGCGGTCGCCGGCGAACGCATGCAGGTCGCGCAGCGCGCGCCAGAACGTGCGGCTCGCGTCGCCGTCGATCATGCGCAGCGGCGCAACGCGGCCGACGCGCTGCACGAGTTCCGTCCGGCGCCCGGCGACGGACGCGCCGAACCCCTCGAGCCGCAATGCGGTCGTCGGCGGGTCGCCGAGGAAGCCGCCGACGTGCGCGGCCGCGCTGACCTCGAACGGCAGGCGCAGTGCATCGCCGAGCCAGCCGATCGCCGTCTCGTCGTCGAGCCCGTCGGCCAGCAGCGTGATCTCGTCCGGCCACGCGGGCTGCACCTTCAGCGTGACCGACGCGAGCGCGGCCAGGGTACCGAACGAGCCCGTCATCAGGCGCGGCACGTCATAGCCGGTCACGTTCTTCACGGTCCGCCCGCCGCCCTTGAACGCCTCGCCGCGGCCGTTCACGCCCTCCACGCCCAGCACCGCGTCGCGCGCAGCGCCGGACAGGATGCGCCGGGGGCCGGCGAGATTGCAGGCCACGATGCCGCCGATCGTGTCCCGCTCCAGTTCGCCGCCGAAGAACGCGCCGTAGTCGGGCGGCTCGAACGCGAGCTGCTGGCGATGCGCGGCCAGCGCCGCGCGCACTGTCGCAACCGGCGTGCCGGCGCGCACCTTGATCACGAGTTCCTCGGGTTCGTAGAAGTCGATGCCCGACATCGCGGACAGGTCGAGCAGCGCATCCGCCCGCACCGGTTCGCCGAACGCGCGCTTCGTGCCGCCACCGACGATCTCGAACGAGCGCGCGTGCGGGTTCGCATCGGCAATGATGTCGACGAGGTCTGCGGTGTCTCGCGGGTGGATGCGCTCGAGGGTCGTGCCTGCGGCAATCTCGGACATGTCTGTTTCCTAGAAGCGCGGCACGTCCGCGAAGCGCAGGTTGCCGTCGCGGATGCGCATGCGGCCGAGCTCGACGCAACGGCACGGCGTCGGAAACATCTTGCCGGGATTGAGCAGCTCGTCCGGATCGAACGCGCACTTGAGCCGCTGCTGCTGCGCGAGATCGTTCGGCGCGAACTGATAGTCCATCAGGTCGCGCTTCTCGACGCCGACGCCGTGCTCGCCGCTCAGCACGCCGCCGAGATCGACGCACGCCCGCAGGATATCGGCGCCGAATGCCTCGGCTTTCTCCAGGTCGCCGGGCTTCGCGGCATCGAACAGCACCATCGGATGCAGGTTGCCGTCGCCCGCGTGAAAGCAGTTCGCGTAGCCGAGCCCGTGCCGTTTCGACAGGCTGTCGATCCGGCTCAGCATCTCGGCGAGCCGCCCGCGCGGGATCGTGCCGTCGGTCACGTAGATGTCGCGGGCCACCTTGCCCATCGCGCCGAACGCGAGCTTGCGGCCGCGCCACAGCCGTTCGCGTTCGGCTTCGGTCCGGCTGATCCGCAGGTCCGCGACGCCCGCTTCGCGCGCGATCCGCTCGACCTCGGCGGCGAGCGCGTCCACTTCGACCGCCGTGCCGTCCAGTTCGCACAGCAGCAGCGCCTCGACGCCGGGCGGCGGCACTTCGCCAAGCAGCGATGCGACCGCGTCGATCACCTTGCGGTCGACGAATTCGAGCCCCGCCGGCACGATCCCGTGGCCGATGATCGCGCCGACACAACGGCTCGCCTGCTCGACGTCGGCAAAGCCGAGCGACAGCACGCGCGCGAGCGGCGGCTCGGGCGTCAGGCGCACCGTGATCTCCGTCACGACGGCAAGCAGGCCTTCGGAGCCGATCAGCGCGCCGCACAGGTCGAACTCGCCGTCGGCGCCGCCGACGAACGCGCCGCCCGGCCTGATCACGTCGCCCGTGATCAGCACCGCCTCCAGCCCCGTGACGTGATTCGACGTGACGCCATACTTGAGGCAATGCACGCCGCCCGAGTTCTCGGCGACATTGCCGCCGATCGTCGAGATCGCCTGGCTCGACGGGTCCGGCATGTAGCACAGTCCGAGCGAACGGACGGCTTCGGTGACCCGCACGTTCTGCACGCCCGGCTGCACGCGCGCGACGCGATTCGTGGCGTCGATGTCGACGATCCGGTTCATCCGGGCGGTGCCGAGCACGATGCCGTCCTCGACGGGCAGCGCGCCGCCGGACAGCGACGTGCCCGATCCGCGCGGCACGACCTTGATGCGCTCCGCGTGACAGTACGCGAGCACGCGGCTCACCTGCGCCGTCGTATCGGGCAGCACGACAAGCAGCGGCAACGCGCTGTACGCGGTCAGTCCGTCGCATTCGTACGGACGCCGTTCCGCTTCGCTGTCGAGCACCCACTCGTCGCCGACGATCGCGCGCAGATCGCGTGCAATCGCCGCGCGGCGCTTCACGACGGACGAATCGACATGCGGCATCTTCACGTTTCGGTTCCTCCGGCGGTCGGACAGGTCATCACGGGTCATCGCGTGCAAGCGGCGGCTCTCGCGCGCCGGGGCGTCGCACGCTGCGCCACCCATGCAGCGCATTAGAGGACGTGCGGGGCCGGACGACAACTTAATCGTCTTGAAGTGCTGAACGCGTTGCCGCGCGCGTGCGGGCCTCGACACGTTTCAGAACAATTCATGCGACCTCGCGCGCGGCTTCGCCTATGCTCGAACAGCATTCGCGCCGCCGCACCGGCCGCGCGCCCCGATCCGAACAGGGACCTGCCCATGACTCACGACTCGCCTGCGATCGCGCATCACACCGTCACCGCGAACGGCATCCGCCAGCATTTCATCGACGCGGGCAGCGGGCCCGTCGTCGTGCTGCTGCACGGCTTCCCGGAAACCAGCTTTGCGTGGCGCTTCCAGATTCCCGTGCTGGCCCGGCGCTATCGCGTGATCGCGCCCGATTTGCGCGGCTACGGCGAGAGCGACAAGCCTGCGTCCGGCTACGACAAGCGCAACATGGCGCGCGATCTCGCCGCGCTGCTCGACGCGCTCGGCATCGGCCGCATCGCGCTGGTCGGGCACGATCGCGGCGCGCGCGTCGCGACGCGTTTCGCGAAGGACCATCCTGAGCGTCTCGACCGGCTCGTCGTGATGGACAACGTGCCGACGCGCGTCGTCGCGCAGAACATGACGGCACAGACGGCCCGCGCGTACTGGTTCTTCCTGTTCCATCAGGTGCCGGACCTGCCGGAAACGCTGATCGCGGGCAAGGAAGCCGAATGGCTCAGCCATTTCTTTTCCGACTGGTGCTACAACCCGCATGCGATCTCCGGCGACGCGTTCGACACGTATGTGCGCGCGTATCGACGGCCCGGCGCGGTGCGCGGCGCGATGGCGGATTACCGCGCGAACGCGGAAGATGTCAAACAGGACCTCGCCGATGCGGATGTCAGGATCGCGTGTCCGACCATGGCGCTCTGGGGCGAGGATTTCTACGCGGTCGGCAAGATGTTCGACATGAAATCGGTATGGGAAGGCATGGCGACGAACCTGCGCGCCGAGCCCATCGCGCAATGCGGGCATCTCCCGCAGGAAGAGCAGCCCGAGCGCGTCAATGCGCTGCTGCTGGATTTCCTGCAAGGCTGGGAAGGGTGATCCTCGGCCGCACGCACGCCCCTGCCGGCGACAGGGCCAACCCGGATCGGGCTCACGATGCACGTGCCCCGGCCCTCGACAGGAGCGACGCATGAACGACGCATCGGGACCGCAAGCCATCGTGATCGGCGGGTCGGTGGGTGGACTCTTCACCGCGCACGCGCTGCGCGCGACCGGCTGGCGCGTCAAGGTGTTCGAGCAATCGCCGAACGAGCTGGACAGCCGCGGCGGCGGCATCGTGCTGCAATCGCCGATCGTCAACGCGTTCGCGTTCGGGCACGTGCCGGTGCCGCGCGACGCGGGCGTCGATTCGATCGACCGGATCTACCTCGACGAAAGCGACCAGATCGTGCAGCGCTTTCGCATGCCGCAGACCCAGACCGCATGGAACGTGATCTACACCGCGCTCAAGCGCGCGCTGCCCGCGGACGTCGTGTTCGCGGGCGAGACCTTCGACCGGCTCGAGCAGGATGATGCGTGCGTGACCGCGCATTTCGCGAGCGGCCGCATCGAGCAGGCGGAGCTGCTCGTCGGTGCCGACGGGGGCCGCTCCCGCGTGCGCGCGCAACTGCTGCCCGACGTGCAGCCCGACTACGCGGGCTACGTCGCGTGGCGCGGGCTCGTCGACGAACACGAGCTGCCGGACGCGGTGCTGCACGTGCTGCGCGACCGCTTCACGTTCCAGCAGGGCGACGCGCACCTGTTCCTGACCTATCTGGTGCCCGGCCGCGACGGCACCGTCGAGCCGGGCAAGCGGCGCGTGAACTGGGTCTGGTACCGGCGTCTCGCGCACGACCGGCTGCCGGCGCTGTTCCTCGCGCAGGACGGCACGCAGCGCGACGGATCGCTGCCGCCCGGCGCGATGCGCGACGACAACCGGCTCGAACTCGTGGATGCGGGCCGCCGGCTGCTCGCCCCGACGCTCGCCGCGCTCGTCGACGCGACGCACGCGCCGTTCGCGCAGGCGATCCTGGATCTCGACGTCGAACGGATGGCGTTCGGTCGCGCGGTCCTGCTCGGCGATGCGGCCTGCCTCGTGCGGCCGCATACGGCGGCCGGCGTCGCGAAAGCGGCCGACAACGCGGTCGGGCTCGCGGACGCGCTGCGGGATGTGGCGCACGGGGCGGCGAAAAGGACGGCGTTCGGCGCCGCGCTGTCGCGCTGGGAACGCACGCAGCGACGCATCAACGCGTCGCTGTCGGAGCTCGGGATCTCGCTCGGCACCCGCATCATGGGGCCGGCATGATTGTGCGTGCGTGCGCGCGTGTGCGTGCGGCGCGTCGCACGCACCACGCACGTCGTGCTCAGGCGATCGTGTCCACCACGCCGCCATCGACCCACAACGCGGCGCCGGCCAACTCCGCACGAAACGGCGTATCCATCAGCGTCCGTAACGCAGCAGGAAGTCCCTCAGCGGCGGATTGACCTGATGCGCGTGCGTCAGGTTCGGCGTATGCCCGGCCCCCGCCACGCTCACCAGCCCTTTGCAATTCGGCAGCCTCACGGCAAGTGCCTCGCCGCAGCGCGGATCGATCGCCGCGTCGGCATTGCCGTGGAAGACGATCGACGCATGCGTGATGTCGCCGAGCAGGCTCGTGATGTCGTCCCGCGTCGTCAGCGCATCGACCGGATGGTCGAAATGCTCACGCGGCAAGCGCAGCCATTTCTCGGTCCAGGCCGACGCCGGATAGTCGGGGCCGAGCAGAAACGCAGCCAGGTTGGCGGCGACGTTCGTGCCGCCGTTGCGCGCCCATTCGGCCCGCAACTGCTCGAACGATTCGATGACGGACCGGTCGTCGCGGTCGCTGCGCGTCGCGATCAGCGCGAGCGCGCGAAACCGGTCGGGCTCCAGCAGCGCGGCGCGCATCGACACGAACCCGCCCTGCGACATGCCGACCAGCGACGCCGACGCGATCTCGAGGTGATCCAGCAGGCCGATCAGGTCGCGCGCGGAATCCCAGTAGCTGAAAGGCCGGTCGGTCGGCCCGGTCGCGCCGAAGCCGCGCTGGTCCCACACGATGCACCGGAATGCGTCCCCCAGCGCGTCGACATTCGGCCGGAACATCTCGCCGTCCATCAGGAAGCCGTGGCTGAAGACCACGACGGGCCCACCCCGCGGACCAGACTCTTCATATGCAAAGCGGATGCCTTCGTGCTCAAACCATCCCATATCGCCCCTCTTCTCGTTCACCATGTGCCGTCATGCGCGTGATGCCGCGCGCCGGTCTCACTATCGCGCGACAGACGCGCGACGCGTTGACCGAATGAAGCGGTCGCTTGCCGCATCGTCCGAAAATGTCCGGAATTCGCGCTGAAACTGCCGCATGCCGTCGCCTCTCGGGCCGGCTTGTGTCTTGTACGGATTGACGCGCCGCGATTCATTTGATTAAGTGACATGCGTTGAGAATGCTTCGTTATGCTTTGCAACGTTCGATGGAACGGCAACGACCCCATAACGGGCATGCGCATGCCACGGTGGCATCGCACTGCAATGAAAGGAATCCGGTATGCCCCCCATGACGATCGATTCGGACAAGCCCGTCTGGATCCTGCAAGGCGACTTCGGCCGCGCGACGGTGAACTTCATCAGCCGCCCGCTCGTTGCGCATGCGCACGCGCAGTACCAGTTCCTGTTCAAGCTCGGCGGCGCCGACTGCGGCTTTCGCATCGGCGCCAACGAATACACGCTGACGAGCGACCGCGCGATCTGCATGAATCCGTGGATCGAGCACGCGAAAAGCGCGAACGGCGACATGCCGTCGCTGATCCTGTCGCTGGTCGTCGAGACGTCCTGGCTGCGTGCGCGGCTGCAGCTCGCGGAAGGCGGCCCCGCCGGCATCTTTCCGGAGGCTGCGGTCGTCGTCACGCCGGACGTGCGCCACCACGTCGAGCGCCTGGCCGCCGCGATCACCCACCACCTCGTCGCGCACGACGACGGCGGCCTGCCGATTCTCGAAGACCTCGTGTCCGCGCTCGGACGCGATTTCGCGGATCCGGCGCTGACGACGGGCATCGCGCCGTCCACGCGCCCCGTCGATTTCCGGATCCGCAAGGCGCTCGACTTCATCAAGCGCTCGCCGGTGCCGAATCCGAGCGTCGCGCAGGTCGCCGCGCAGGTCGGCCTGTCGCGCTCGCGCTTCTTCGAGCAGTTCCGCCGCTGCATGGGCATCTCGCCGCAGCATTACATCGACTGGGTGCGCATGTCGCATGCGATTCAACTGCTCGGCTCGAGCGACCGGCCGCTCGCCGACATCGCCGACGAGCTCGGCTTCGAGGAGCACAGCCATTTCACACGCTTCTTCTCGCAACACATGGGCGTGCCGCCGAGCGAATTCCGCCGTCATTCGGTCGTGCTCGGCAACTCGCAGGAATGAACGATGCGGGGCGCTCACCGCGCCCCGAAACAATCGGGCCCGGCCGCTGCGCCGGGCCCATGTTGTCGGCCCTTGTCGGCCCCCGTTGTCGCCCCACGTAGTCGGCCTGTCGCGCCGGCTATCGCGCCCCCTCCTTGAACGACGCATCGGCAACCACCGGATTGCGCAGCACGCCGAGGCCGTCGATCTCGACTTCGACCGAATCGCCCGGCCGCATGTGCACGAGCCCGGGCGTCGGGAACGGACCGTACTGGCGCGACAGGTCCTGGCCTTCGACGTCGCCGGGCTGCGGCTTCAGCGCGCCCGGCGTGCCCATCGCGATCAGGTCGCCCGGTCGCAGCCGGTAGCCGCGGCTCAGGTAGCTGATCGTGTGCGCGACGTCGATCAGCATGTCGTCGAGCGGCGCGCGCTGCCGGACGACGCCGTTGATGCGCGTCAGCACGGTATGCCGCGCGGGATCGCCGAATTCGTCCGGCGTCATCAGCCACGGACCGTAGGCGCCCGACGCCTCGAAATTCTTCCCGAGACCGAACTGGCGGTTGTGCATCTGGTATTCGCGCACCGATCCTTCGTTCAGGCACGTATAGCCGGCCACATGCTCCATCGCGCGCTCGACCGGGATGTAACGCCCCGGCTTGCCGATGACGACGCCCAGCTCGCCTTCGTAGTCGAATGCACGCGCAACCGGTTCCGGCGGCGCGACGATCGGCTCGCCCGCGCCGACGTATGACGCGGGGATGCGCAGGAACAGATGCGGATAGTCGGGGTTGGTCTGCAGGCCGGTCTCGGCGATATGGCTCTTGAAGTTCAGCGCGAGCGCCCACATCGCGTTCGGCCGGCTGAGAAACGGCTTGAGCGTCACGTCGGCGAGCGCGCGGTCGCCGGTGCGGCCTTCGGTCGCTTCGCGCAGGTGCGCGAGGCCACGGTCGTGCTCGAGGATCGCGATCAGGTCCGCCGGCAGGTCCGGCGCGACGTCCGCGACCGCGATGAAGTGGGTCGGGCTGGTGACGACGCCAAGCGCGGTGCGGCCGGCGTCGAGATAGGCAATGATTTTCATCGGTATGAGTCAGATCGAGTTAAGTGAAATGAAGTCAACGAAACGGGAAAGCGGCACGAACGGATCAGCGGCCCGGTGACGTGACTGCGGTAGCCGCAGCAGCACGGCGCCCGGCGACCGACAGCGCGCCGAGCACGACGATCGCCGCGCACGCGGGCACGATCGCGGTCAGCACGATGCTGCGCGGCGCCCAGCCGAGCGACAGCAGCGCACCGCCGATCGCGGGGCCGACGAACGAGCCGACGCGCCCGAGCGCATGGCCCCAGCCGACGCCGGTCGCGCGCAAGTGCTCGGGATAGAAGCCGACCGCCAGCGCGGTCTGGCCCATGATCCCGTTGACGAGCCCCGCGCCGATCGCGCCGATCAGCAGCAGCACGCCCGCCGGCGGAACGGCAACATGCGACAGCGTCGCGATACCCGCGATCACGACCACGATGCCGACCGTCAGTGCAGACTTCACGCGCACGGTGCCGGCGAGCGTCATTGCCGCGACCGCCGCGGTCATCAGCAGGTTGCCGCTGAGCCCGCCGATGCTGAACGCCGCCATCCCGGCCGGTGCGTGGTCGAGCGAAAAGCCGAACGACAGCAGCAGCGTCGGCAGCCAGAACAGCAGCGCATAGACGTCCATGAAGATCAGGAACGAGAACAGCCAGAGCAGCGCCGTGTAGGCCGCGAAGCCGTCGCCGAACAGCGCCTTGACCGGGTTCGCGCGCTGCTGCGGCGCACGCTCGGCGCGCGACGGCGCACCGGCCGGCAGGATCCGGTAGAACGCCGGCACGACGATGAACGGCAGCGCGCCGCCGAGCATGAACACCGCCTGCCAGCCGAACCGGTGCATCAGCGGGCCGCCGACGACACCGCCGATCACCGCGCCGACCGACATGCCGGTCGTCACGAGCAGCGACGCGGCAACCTTGTGCCGTGCGCCGATGATCGACGCCGACGCGGAGATTGCGATCGGCAGCGCGGCGCCCAGGCCGACCGCCGCGAGCACGCGCATCGCCGACAGCGCGGCGACGCTGCCCGCATACATCGTGAGCCATGTCGCGCCACCGAACAGCACGACGCTCGCGAAGCCGACGAGCCGATGGCCGAAGCGCTGCGCGAGCGGCCCCGTCACGATGAAGCCGAGCGCGGCGCCGACGTTCGTCGCGACGAACACCGGCGTGAACGCGGCGGCGCTCAACTGCCAGTCGTGCGCGAGCGTCGGCACGACGAACGAAATCGACGTCGTGTTGAAGCCGTCGAGCACCACGACGAGAAAACAGACGAACAGCGCGAAACGCCATCCGGTCGCACCGGCGGTGCTGCCGGTGCCCGCGTCGGGCCTCACGTCGCCGATCGCAACCGGCTTCGGGTCTTTCACATTCATGATCCTGCCTCCTTGCGGCACGCGCGCGTCCGGAACCCGAACGACCGCGCGGCCGCATGCACACACAAAACGAACGATGCGTCGTGCACTACGCGTGCACCAGGCGCGCACTAGGCACGCACGTACGCGGAAATGCGCCGCTGCAGCTCGGCCGAGAAGATCCGCTTCGGCAACATGCAGTGGATGCCCTTCGGCGGCACGGTCGCGTAGACGGTATGGGTCTGGTTCGCGTACTGCGTCACGCGGAAGCTGCCCGCCACGCTGTAGATGCCGTAGCAGTCTTCGGGCGCGATGCCGGTGGCGGCCGACAGCCAGCCGATCATCTGCCGCAGGCACGCGACGAGCGCGCTTTCGAGGCTGTCGGAGAAGCCGAAGCCGATCCAGTGCTCGGGCGTTTCCGCCATCGGACCGTCGAGCCCCTTCTGCTTGTGCAGCACGAACTGGATCCGCATTTCCTCGAACGCGGTTTCGATCGACGTCTGGTCGACGTTGCCTTCGCCGGACGCGCCCATCGAGCCGCCCGTCCACACGCGCGCGCCGGCCGTATGCACCGGCAGGAACACCGAGCTGCCGACGTTCAGCACCGCGCAGTCGAGGTTGCCGCCATAGCTGCCCGCGAGGTTCGCACTGGTCGGCCGGTCGCCGGGCGGCTGCGTGCCGAGATAGGCCTGGAACGGCTTCAGTGGAATGTTGACGCCCGGCACGTACGACGCGTAAGTGCGCTGATCGTCGAACTTCAGATAGCGCAGGTACGGCGCGAAGTCGTGCGGCAGCGCGCCGACTCCGGGTGGCGCCGAGTTCCAGCCCCAGTCGATCGGCCGCATCTTCAGCAGCCGGCACTCGACGAGATCGCCCGGCTGCGCGCCGTCGATCGCAACCGGCCCGATCAGCGAGAACGCGCCGTTCGGATACTTCTTGCGGATCGGCTCGCGCTCCTTGAACGTCATCCCGTACTTCGCTTCGTTGCCCCAGTTGGTCCATGTGCCGTCGTACCACACGGTGTCGCCCGAGCGGACCGTCACTGCGGACGGGGTGCCCGGCTCCATCCGGCCGACCTGCACCGTGTCCCACGACGGCACGAGACGCACGATCTTGCCGCCCGGCAACGGCCGCATCGCGCTGCCGCTTGCGGACGCCGCGCCCGTTGCGGCGCGCGCGGCGCCCGCGAACCCGGTTGCGCCCGCCGCGAGCGCGCCGAAACCAAGCTTGAGCATCGTGCGCCGGCAGAGCGCGGTGCCGTCCTGCGTCGTCGCGCGCGCCGGTTCGATGCCGTTCGCGTCGACGTCGTACTGACCGGATTTATCCGTGGTGTTTTTCATAAGTCATCCTGATATGTTTTCAATGAAGAGACGCCGTCATCGCGCGACTCGCGCGCCGAACGTCTCGATGGCTTCCTTGATTACTTCGTCGTCGATCGCGGAAGGCGCGCCGCCCGCGCCGACCGCCCCCAGCAGGTGTCCGTCCTGGAACACCGGAAACACGCCCCGCGCGGGCAGGAACGGCGCGTAATACGCGGCGCCGGATACGTTGCTGTACTCCGACGGGTCGTCGCGATAACGCTGCTCGAGCGTCGCGCCGGACTGGCCGCCGAGCGCGACGGACGCGAACGCCTTGCCGCGCGCGAAGTCGAGCGTCGCGAACGGTGCGCCGTCCATCCGCACCGCCGCGAGCAGATGGCCGCCCGGATCGACCACCGCGAAACTCATCGCGAGATGCCGCGCGTTGGCGGCCGCCACCGCGATGCCGAGCAGCTTCTGCGTTTGCGCATAGCTGAGCGCGTAGCTCGTCGTCGGCGCGGGCGCGGCCTGCTGCGCATTCGCGCCCGGCGCGACACCCGCGCAACTGGCCGCCACGGCGACTGCGCATGCCGCTCGACGCGCTCGACGAAACGGGAACCTGACGTTCGACTTCATCACTTCGTTGTCTCCAACCATTCGTGTTACACCGCAGCGTACGGGCCGATCGTCGAATTCCGTTGACCGTAAAGCCCGGGCGCTTACCAGCAAGTCCGAAAAATCCCGGCACGTGCATCGCGTTTCCGTCACGGCCGCCGTGGCCGGCAATCGAACGCATGCGCGACACGCTTTCATTTCCGGCCACGATTCAGGGTATTCACGTATAAATGCGGACCGCCGGCGCTGCCTAGCCTAGATTCAGGCGCTCTCGACAGGGCGCCCGGAGAATCGCCATGAAGATCTGGATACTCGGTGCCGCATTCGCGCTCGGTGCATTCGCGACGGCAACGTCCGGTGCGCACGAGCACTTCCACGTCCATCACGAACACACGTACCCGCGATACCACCCGCCTTCCCAACAGCAGCAGACCCCGGGGAATGCAGCGCAGCCATCGCCCGGCACGACCGCGCCACAGCCGACCTGAGCCCGGTGCAGCAACGCCCCCGGTTCCGGCGAAAAAAACCCGCGAGGCGGCCGCTCACGCGCCTCGCGGGAAAGCCGCAGCCCGTCACTGGAGATAGCTGCCCGTCACGCCGGTACGCCGGTTACTCCGTGGCGAACACCGACACGCCGGTGCCTTCGAACTGCGGGGACGGTCCCTTCGCGAACGGGACGAACACGTGGTGCGATTCGCCGTCCACCGCCACCGAGTGCGACCCGGTTCCCGTCGGCACGACGGCGACGAGGCTGCGCGTGCTCGCGTCGACGATGCCGAGCGCCGGATCGAACTTCGCGGCCTTGTTGCCGACCTGCGACACGTTGTTCGCCGAATGGTGGCCGGCGGCCAGGAAGTAGCGGTTCGACACCGGGTCGTAGACGGCCTCGTCGGTGCCGCCGAACGGCAGCTCGGCGAGCGGCGTGCCGTTGGTGCGATCGATGATCACGGTGGTCTGCTTGCCGCCTTCATCCGGATCGCAGCCGATCAGCGCATCGTTGCCCGGCCCGATCGCGATGCCGGTCGGCCCTTCGCAGCCCTTCAGCTTGAACACGGCCGCCACTTCCGGCTTGCCTTCGAGCACCGCCTTCACCGGAATCAGGTCGACTTCACCCTTCGGGTTCGCCTTCGTGCCGTCGTTGTTCAGCATGAAGTTCTGCGCCTTCGGGTCGTACGCGCAGGCCTCGAGGCCGGTCGAATCCTTCAGCGGCAGCTTCGCGATCACCGACTGCGTATCCGTGTTGATGAACGTCGCGAACGGCGGCTCCTCAGCACCGCTCGAGAACATCACGACGTGGTGAACGGGATCGAGGCACCCTTCGTCGGCGCGCACGCCCGACGTGCTGACCTCGATGCGCTTGACGAGCTGCTTCGACGCGACGTCGACGACCTTGACGGAATTCACGTCGCCGACATAAACGATCGACGACCCCGGGATCGGGATCACGCCGGACGGCCCCGACTTGTCGTGGGTCGGCCCGATGCCGGCGAAATCGGCGTTGATCCGGTCGCGCAGCGTCATCGTCTTCGCATCGAATACGTCCAGCGTCGCGTTCGAGCCGTCGGCCAGGTAGTAGTTACCGTCCGACGCCGCGCTGATGTCGAAGCCGAACGGCTTCGCGCTCGTCACCGGAATGTTCGAGATCAGCTTCGGCCCGTTGCCGGGCGCATCGCTCGCCCATGCCATCGCGCCTGCCGCGACGGCGCCCGCCAGTGCGGCCACGTAAATGACTTTTTTCATGTTTCGACTCCTCCAACCTCGTGTTGATGTGTCCGGCCTGCGCCGGGATGGAAACCCGTGTTCTGCGCTGCGCGCTCGGCGCTCACGCTCAGAAGGTGTGGTAGATGCCGACGCGCACGTCGCCCTGCTTGCCGGTCAGCGACGGCGCGAAGCTCGCGCCGATCACGGCGTCCACGCCGGCCGATGCCTTCAGGTAATCGCCCGACACGTAGACCTGCGTGCGCTTCGACAGCGCATACAGTGCGGCTGCCGTGACCTGGTTCCACGCATGCCCCTCGAACCCCGTGTGCTGATAGCCGCCGACGAGCTGGAACGCGGGCGTCACCTGCCAGCTCGCGCCGCCTTCGTAGACATGCATCACCGATTTCGTGTCGAGATACTTCAGGACCGTGTTGCTGTAGTTGCCGTACACGGTGACGTCGCCGATCGCATACGACGCGCCGACGCCCAGCGTGCCGAGCGAGCGGATCTGGAACTCGGGCGCGAGATCGGTCGCGACGTTGTCGGTCACGCTCGCGACCTGCTGGCCGAAGAACGAATGCACGCCGATCTGCGCGTACGGATCGATCGTCGGCGTTGCAACGTACGTATAGGCGGCCGCGATCGTCAGCGGCCCGTTCGCGTACTGCGCGCCCGCGCTCCAGCCGCTGTTGTCGTGGAAGCTGCCCGGCGTGTTGCTGAAGCCGTACATCGCGCCGAACGACAGCCCGCCGAACAGCGTCGGGCTCGTGTACTTGATCGAGTTCTTCAGGCGGTCGTTGTTCGTACGGTCGAAGTCGCCCTGGTGGATCGCATAGCCGCTGCCTGACGAACTGACGTTGAACTGGCCGAAGTAGTCGGCGCTGAAATCGAACTGGTTGCCGAGCGTGATCGTGCCGTACGGCGTTTCGACGCCGACCCACGACTGCTGCCCGAACAGCGTGTTCGGCTGGTTCAGTTCGCCGTTGTTCAGGTTGAAGAGCGACGACAGCTTGAACACCGCCTTGTAGCCGGCGCCGAGATCCTCGTGGCCGGACAGGATCCACAGGTTCGGAAACAGCACGCCGCTATCCATCTTCGTGTTCGAGTGGCCGCCCTCGTTCGTCACGTAGGTAATGCCTTCGTCGAGCTTGCCCGACAGCGTGACGCTGCTCTGTGCCATCGCGGTGCCGCTCAGCGCCGTACCCACCAGCGCGGCGATCATTTTTCTCTTCATCTCCACCTTTCCCCTCCATGTTTCCGGCCACCGGCCGGACGTTGATCGCAAACGAACTCCAATACATTTGCACTACGAATTGTTTTTCTGTCGTGTCAAGCCGTCGCGTGAGGAAGTATCGAATCCGGTCAGGTCCGCCGCATCCGCTCGATCGGTTCTCGTCTCTTCCGCCCCGGCAACCTGCACGCCGCATCGTTAACTCGATGTTAGACAGGCACTGGCGAGAACACCTCGCCGATCAGTCTCGCCGCTTGTCAAATCGTCTCTTTGTTATGTCCGGTCCCGAAGCGGCGACGGGATCGGACGGATGCGCGGACGCGATCGAACGCGTCGCGCACCTCGCGAAGTCAGCGAGAAGTCAGCTTTTGCGGCCGCCCTGCCGCCGCGCGAGCGCATCGGCCAGCACCGCGAGCAGCAGGATTGCGCCGACCATCATCGGCTGCCAGTTCGCATCGAGATTCAGCAGGTTCATCCCGTCGATCACGAGCGACAGGATCACGCAACCGAACAGCGTGCCGACCAGCGTGCCGGTGCCGCCGAACAACGACGCGCCGCCGATCAGGATCGCGGCGATCGCCGGCAGCAGGATCGGCTCGCCCATCGCGGAATCCGCCGCATTGACGCGCGCCAGATAGACGATCGCCGCGATGCCGGCCATCAGGCCGCTGATCGTGTAGACCGCGATGCGACGCCGGCGCACCGGAATTCCGGAAAGACGCGCGGCCTCGGCATTCGCGCCGATCGCATAGATCTCGCGGCCGAAATTGAGGCACGCGGTGACGATCGTGCCGCCGGCCAGCACGATCAGCATCATGTAGACCGGCAGCGGCACGCCGAGCCAGAACCCGGTGCCGAGCGCGCGGAACCCCGCCGGAAAGCCGAAGATCTCGTTGCCGCCCATGTAGTGGAACGCGAGCCCCTGGACGATCCACAGCATCCCGTACGTCGCGAGAAACGGCGGCAGCCGCAGCAGCGTGACGGCCAGACCGTTCAGCAGTCCGATCGATGTGCCGCAGGCCATCGCGATTGCGACCGCCAGCAGCGGCGAGCCGCCGGCCTTCATCGTCCCCGCCGCGAGGCACGCGGACAGCGTCAGGTTCGCCGCGATCGACAGGTCGAAGCCGCCCGACAGGATCACGAGCGTGAGCCCCGACGCCAGCAGGAACATCAGGCTCGCCTGCCGCAGCACGTTGAGCAGGTTCGCCGACGTCGCGAAGCCGTCGGTTGCGATCGTGAGCGCCAGCGCGATCGCGGCGACCAGCAGCAGCCGGTAGATCAGCGCGGCGGTTTCGTCGCGAACGTGGCGGCGGACGTCGAGCCGGCCGACTTGGCTCAGCACGAACCGGGAAGGATTCTGGATACTCATGCGTGCGCTCCGAGGAAACGGGATTTGCGAAGGCTGTCGACGAGAATGACGAGCAGGACCAGCACGCCGACGGACACCACCTGCAGCGACGACTCGACGCCGAGCAGGTTGAGCGCATTGCGCAGCATGCCGATCGTCACGACGCCCAGCACGGTGCCGGTGAGCCAGCCGTCGCCGCGTTCGAACGACGTGCCGCCGAGCACGACGGCGGCGATCGCGTCGAACTCGATGCCGATCGCCGCGTTCGGCTCGGCCGCGTTCATCCGGCCGACGAGCAGCAGCGCGGCGAGCCCGGCGAACAGTCCGCTCAGCACGTAGATCGCGACGTGGAACACCTTCGCGTTGACGCCGGCCAGCGTCAGCGCATCGCGGTTGCCGCCGATCGCGAACACGTAGGTGCCGAACTTCGTGTGATAGAGCAGCAGATGCGTGAGCGCCCACGCGGCGAGCGCGCAGACGATCGGAAACGGAATCCCGGCGATCGACGACGCGTAGAGCCCGGCCACCGACGGCGTCGCGACCACGACCGCGTTGCCGTCGGTCAGCACCAGCGCGATGCCGCGTGCGATGCCGAGCATCCCGAGCGTGACGACGAACGGCGGCAGGCCGAGCCGCGCGACAAGCGTGCCGTTCACGCCGCCGGCCAGCGCGCCGACGCCCGCCGCCGCGAGCAGCGCGGGCACGACGCCGGCGCCCGTTGCGAGCGTCTGCGCGAATACGACGCCGCCGAGGCTCAGCACCGCGCCGACCGACAGGTCGAGCCCTTCGCTGAGGATCACGAGCGTCATCGGCATCGCGATCACGACGAGCATCGCGATCTGCAGGCCGATGTCCGACAGGTTGCCGCCGGACGCGAAGCCCGGCACCCCGAGCGCCGCCGCTACCGCGAGCGCGGCGCTCGCCCAGACGATCGACGGCAGCGGCCGCCGCCGCCGCGCCGCCGCGCGCTGTCCTTGCTGTTGTCCATTCGTATTCATCAGGCCTCCTCATGCATCGCGAGCGCGAGGATGTTGCGCTCGCTCAAGCGGTCTCGCGGCAGCTCGCCGGAGATCGCACCTTCCCGCATCACGTATGCGCGATCGCACACGTGCACGATCTCCGACAGCTCCGAACTGATCAGCAGCACCGCCGCGCCCCCTTCGACGAGGCGTTCGATCAGCGCGAAGATCTCGGTCTTCGCGCCGATGTCGATGCCGCGGGTCGGCTCGTCGAAGATGAACAGCCGGCACCCGGCAGCGAGCCATTTGCCGATCACGATCTTCTGCTGGTTGCCACCGCTCAGGAACTGCGCGCGCTTGGCCGGGTCGCCGGGCGCGATCCGCAGCGAATCGATCAGCTCGCGCGTCGCGCGCCGGGCCTCTTCCGCGCGGTACCAGCCCTTAGGAAACAGCCGCCACAGGCTCGCGGCAAGCAGGTTCTCGTGCACCGAGCGCGTGAGCGCGAGCCCTTCGTGCTTGCGGTTTTCCGGAATCAGGCCGACGCCGCGCGCGGCGATCTTGTGCGGCCCGCCCGTCACCGCTTCGCCGAAGATCTCGACACGGCCGCCCTGGATCGGGTCCGCGCCGAACACGGCCCGCACGACCTCCGAGCGCCCGGCGCCGACGAGCCCGGACAGGCCGACGATCTCGCCGCACCGCACGTGCAGGTCGACGCCCTTCACGCCGGTCGCGGTCGTCAGCTGCTGCACGTCGAGCGCGATGTCGCCCGGCTCGCCGATGTAGCGCCGCTGGTAGACGGTGCCGACCGAGCGGCCGACCATCAGCGCGATCAGTTCGTCGGGGGTCGTGTCGGCGGCCGGCATCGACTTCACGAGGCGACCGTCGCGCAGCACGGTCACGCGATCGCCGAGATCGAACACCTCCTTCATCCGGTGCGAAATGTAGACGATCGCGACGCCCGCATCGCGCAGCCGGTGCACGACCGCGAACAGCGCGTCGGCCTCGCGGTCCGAGATCGCGGCCGTGGGCTCGTCCATCACGAGCACGCGCGCATCGTGCGACAGCGCCTTCGCGATCTCGACCATCTGCTGCTGCGCGACGCCGAGCTCGGCGGCCTGCATGCGCGTGTCGTACGCGAGCCCCAGTTCGCCGAGCACGGCCGCGGCGTCCGCGTGCATCCGGCGATGATCGACGAGGCCGAAGCGGTTGCGCGGCTCGCGCCCGAGATAGATGTTCTGCGCGATCGACAGATGCGGGACGAGCGAGAACTCCTGGAAGATCACCGCGATGCCGAGCCGCTTCGCATCGGCGGGCGAGCCGATTGAGACCGGCTCGCCGTCGAAGAAGAACTCACCTTCATCGGCGCGGTATGCGCCGAACAGCACCTTCATCAGCGACGATTTGCCGGCGCCGTTTTCGCCGAGCAGCATGTGCACTTCGCCCGGATACAGTTGCAAGTCGACGTCCGACAGCGCGCGCACGCCCGGAAAGCTCTTGCAGATCTTGCGCAACTCGAGCCGCGGCACCGTCGGGGCCGAAGTCGTGGTTTCCATGTTTTCCCCCAGGAGGTGGACGGCGCGGTCGGAAGCGCGGCACGATGCGCGCCTCGCCGCGCATCGTCGCTCCCGGCGCCGTCACGTCAGTTGCTGACGACGTCGCCCCATGCCGGACACTGCCGCTGGTCGCCCGGCAGCTCGAACGGCGCGTAGTTCGTCTTGTCGATCACGATGCCCTTGATCAGCACGGTTGGCGGCACCGGCTCGTGGCGCAGCGTGCGCACCGCAGCCATCGTCGCGATGCAGCCCATCTTGAAGCCGTTGAACTCCGCGGTCGCGAGCAGACGCCCGTCCTTGATCGCCTTCACCGATTCCGGCACGCCGCCGATGCCGACGACTTTCGTGTCCTTGCGGCCGGCCGCTTCGAGCGCCTCGATCGCGCCCATCGCCATCACGTCCGCCGCGGCGAGCACGCCGTCGATCTTCGGATTCGACTGGATCAGGTTCTCCGTCACCTGCAGCGCCTGCAGCCGCTGGTAGTTCGCGGGCTGCGACGCGAGCAGGTGCACGTTCGGGAATTCCGCAAGCGCCTGCCGGAAGCCGCGTACGCGTTCGTCGCTCGTCGTCGAGCCCTTCACGCCTTCGAGGATCACGACATTGCCCTTGCCGCCGAGGCTCGTGAACAGATAGCGGGCGACGTCATGGCCGAGGTTGAAGTCGTCTGCGACGACGACCGACGCGAACTTGCCGCCGGCGACGCGATCGTTGTAGTTGACGACGGGGATGCCGATTCCGTTGATCTTCTCGATCGCCGGCACCACGCCGCGCGGGTTGACGCCCATGAACAGCACCGCGCCGGGCTTGCGGACGCTCACGTCCTCGAGCTCGCTCAACTGTTCGCCTAGATCGTTCGGGCGCGTCGGCGCGTAGTGCGTGACGGACACGCCGAGCCGCTTCGCGGCCGAATCGACGCCCGCATGCACGAGCGCGAAATGCGGATCGACCTGGTTCTTGTAGAACGCGGCGAGCGTCTCGTTCGCCGCGAGAGCGCTGTTGCCGTTGCTGAGGCCCAGCGCGATGACGCATCCGAGCGCCATACGCACGCCGGACCACTTGCCTGAAGCTGCCTGTCTGCGTTTCAAGTCCGTCTCCTTCCACCTGTTCGTTCGCTTCGGCCGGGCTGCCCGCGCGTCCTCGCGTGCCCGCGTGCTCCGGCGCGACACCATCCGTCGCGCTGCCGGTCCGCCGGGCGGCCCGATACTTGTCGATACCCGTTGATACTTATGCAACCGTTTGCATATCCGGACGCAAAGATCCGGCCGGTAGTGAATCATGCACGCGACCTGCGGCCGCCTCACGCGCCAGCCACCCGACGGATCTGCAACCGCGCCGATTTCAAAAGGCGCCGACGCCTATTCGTCTGATCTTTCGTGCCGGATGAATGCGCGGTCCCGCACGGTCATGTGTCACGCCCGTCTGCATCCGCGTCATTCGTGATCCGAAGTTGCGGATGACTTCAATGCAAACGTATGCATATACTAGCGCTGCGCAATCCGTTGTCAATGCGTACTCGCCGCCGTAATCACTAGGGTTTTTACCTGCAACATTGATGGCAACCCTTTGCACCGATACAATCGGCGCACATCCACCGACCCGTTCCATGACCACGACATCCGATACGCGCGGCGCCGGCCGCGTCACGATCCGCGAAGTGGCGGCCGCCGCTTCCGTCAACGCATCGACCGTCTCCCGCGTGCTGAACCCTGCGACGCGCCACCTGATCGGCGACGAAGTCGTGCGCCGCGTGCTGGCCGCCGCGAAATCGCTCGGCTATCGGCAGAACCGGCTCGCGTCGGCGCTGCGCGGCGGGCAGTCGCACGTGATCGGCGTGTGCCTGCCGGATATCGAGAACCCGGTGTTTCCGCCGATCGTCTGCGGCATCGAGGAAGCACTCGCGGCCGGCGGGTACGGCGTGCTGATCTCGAACATCGTCGGCAAGCCGAAGGACCAGGAACGCATGCTCGAGCAGATGCTCGAGCGGCAGGTCGACGGGCTCGTGCTGGCGACGGCCGCGCGGCAGGATCCGCTCGTGCGCCGCTGCCTGCTCGACGGCGTGCCGGTCGTGCTCGTCAATCGCGGCGAGGACGGCGGGCAAGTGCCCGAGGTGGTCAACGACGATTTCCTGTCGATGCGGCTCGCCGTCGAGCACCTCGTCGGGCTCGGCCACACATGCATCGCGCACCTGTCCGGCCCCGAGCGGCTCGCCACCGGCCTGTCGCGCCTGCAGGGCTTCCAGATCGCGACGCACCAGCACGGCGTGACCGGCAGCGTCGTCGTCGAGGCCGCGGAGTTCACGCGCGAAGCGGGGCGCGCCGCGTGCGAGCAGCTGCTCGACGCGCATCCGCAAGTGACCGCGATCATCGCGGCGAACGACCTGATCGCGCTCGGTTGCTACGACGTGTTCGCCGCGCGCGGGATCGCGTGCCCGGCCGACATCTCGGTGATCGGCCACAACGACATGCCGCTCGTCGACATGCTGCACCCGCCGCTGACGACGCTGCGGATCCAGCATCGCGAGATGGGCCGCCAGGCGGCCCGGCTGCTGCTCGGGCGGATCGCGACGCCCGGCGCCGCGCCGCTGCGCATCACGCTGCCGCCGGAACTGATGGTGCGCGGCTCCACGGCGCCGCCGCGCGCCGCGTCCAGGTAAGCCGCAGACGTCTCACGCGAGCGCATCGCGCCATCCAGGCAATCGGCAGACGCCTCTCGCGGACGTATCACATCATCCAGGCAATCCGCAGATGCCTCTCGCAGGCACAACAGCACATCATTCGGTGCGCGCGCCGTCCCGCGCGGCCCGCTGCGCGAGCCAATGGTGAGGGGCACGGCCGACGCGCGCCTTGAAGAACGTCGAGAACGCGCTCGGCGTGAAGCCGAGCGCACGCGCGGCCGCGGCGACCGGCATGCCGAGCGCCAGCGCGCACATCGCGCCGCCGGCCTGGACGGTTTGCCGCCAACGCCCGGTGCTGATGCCCAGTTCGTCGACGAACAGCCGGTGCAGCGTCCGTTCGCTGATGCCCGCCCGTGCGGCGACGGCGTCGAGCCGCGTGTCGCGGCCAGGGTCCAGGATCATCGCGTCGCACAGCGGCGCGATGCGGCTCACCGGTGACGGCATGTCGATCGCGAGTTCCCATGCGCCGTCGCGTGCCGCCGCATCGAGCTCGTCGAGCAGCAGCGCGGCGAACGCCGCCGGAGAACGCGCAAGCGCGCCGCGTCCGCTGTCGGACAGCAGCGACGTCAGCACGTCCGAGCAGCGGGCGATCCGGCGCGAATGCACATGCGCGGCGCTCGACGCCGGCGCAACGCGCAGCTCGCGCAGCGCAGCGCCGTACGGCGCATAGAGCCGGTGCGCGACCGACGGCGGCAGCCACACGCCGCCGCCGCGGATCACGCAATGCGCGCGCCGCGCGCTGCCGATCCACACGCCGCCGCTCAGCACCTGCACGAAGCGGCCGCCGGCGTCCGCTTCGACGGTGTGCCGCGTGCCCGGCTCGAACCGGATCTCCGACAGCCGGCAGGCGTCGTCATCGTCGGGCCGCGCATCGTGCGGCGCTGGCATGCGATCGGCCGCCGTCACTGCGAAGCGGGCCGCAGCAGCGGCATCGCGAGCAGGATCATCGCGGGGCGGTTCGTGCGGTTGTGCAGCGCACGCGGCTCGCCGGGCGCGAGACGGCACGAATCGAAGCGGCGCATCACGACCTCGCCGTCGTTCGACTCCACGCAGACTTCACCGTCGAGCACCACGTAGTGCTTCTCGACCGGCGACGCGTCCAGCAACGTGTGCCCGCCCGGCTCGAGCGTCGACACGCCGAGCCATAGCGATTCGGCGGGCCCCGCCTCGTGCCCCTGCAACCGCACGCAGCGCATCAGGAAGTGATGGCTGGGGAAATACTGCGGCGCGTCGCCGAAGCGGGTCACGTTCATGGCTTGAGCAGCACGCGTTGCGCCGCACCGCGATACACGGCCTGATACGCGTGCGCGGCGTCATCGAGATCGAACACGTATTCGTCGTCGATCGGAAACGGCTTCAACGCGCCGCGTTCGAACGCGGGCAGCAGCTCGTCGAGGATCGCCGCACCGCGGCGCGCGTCGAGCGCGAGCGTATCGATCCCGACATATGTGTGCTGGCCGCGATAGAACGCGAAGATGTCGAACGGCACCGGCCGCTCGATCGTCGAGATGAAGATCTGCGTGCCGCCCGTCGCCATCGCGCGGTTCGCGCGCTCGAAATACGGGCTGCCCACCGTGTTGTAGACGATGTCCGCGCCGTGCCCGTTCGTGACGTCGCGCACGACTTCGTCGAGGTTGTGCGACGACGCGTCGATCATCAGCACCTTGTCGCTCGCGTGGCCAATGTCAGACTGCACCCCGGGCTGCCCCGCGCGCTCGACGCCGATCACCTGCGCGCCCGCCATCGTCGCGAGCTGGATCGCCGCCTGCCCGACCTTGCCGTTCGCGCCGAGCACGAGCACGACGTCGCCCGCTTTCGCGCCGCCGGCGCGCCGCAGCCCTTCGAACGCCGTGATGAAAGGCACGCCGATCGCGCCCGCTTCGTCCATCGTCAGGTTGACCGGCTTCTCGCGCACGCTGTGCGCGGGCACGACGAGGTAGCGCGCATGCGTGCCGTCACGCCGGATCCCGAGTTCGCCGCCGCTGCCCCACACTGCCCTGCCGACGAGCGCCTCCGGCCCGTCGATCACGCGGCCCGCGTAGTCGCGGCCCGGCGTGCGCGGCCACACCGCGTGCGGCATGAAGCCGAGCACGGCCTTCACGTCGCTCGGGTTGACCGCCGCGCTCGCGATCTCGACGAGGCAATCGGCGTCGCCGCAGGCCGGCATGGTTTGCGTCTCGATCGCCAGCGAAAGCGAATCGATGTCTTTGCTCTTTTCCTGAACGCGGATGTTCTTCAAGCTTGTTCTCCCCTACGGTGTGTTTTCAGTCTGTTTTCACACGGAACGCTCATGCGAGCCCCAGCATGTCGCGCGCTTCGCGGCTGGTGGCCACCTCGCCGCCGAGCATCGTCACGATGTCCTTCGCACGCGCGACCAGCGCCGCATTGCTGTCGGCGAGCACGCCCTTCTCGAGGTACAGGTTGTCCTCGAACCCGACCCGCACATGCCCGCCCGCGAGCCAGGCCTGCGCGACCATCGGAAACTCGTAGCGGCCGATCCCGAACGCGGACCAGATCGCACCGGGCGGCAACAGGCCGCGCGCATAGAGCAGCGTCTCCGGCGAGGCCGCGAAGCCGTACTTGACGCCCGTCACGAGCGTCCACAGGCCCGGGCCGTCGAGCACGCCCGACGCGATCAGGTCGCGCGCCAGATGGATGTCGCCCGAATCGAAGATCTCGAGCTCCGGCTTCACGCCCGCCTCGCGAATCACGTTCGCCATCCGCTCGACGTTCTTCGGCGTGTTGATCACGACCTCCGCGCCGGAATTCATCGTGTTCAGGTCGAGGCTGCAGATGTCCGGCTTCAGCTCGAGAATGTGCTCGACGCGCTTCTCGGGCGGCAGCAGCGTCGTGCCGGGCGCGGCGACCTTCGGATCGTCGTCGCTCGGGATGAAGCGTCCGCCGGGGCCGGTCGTCAGGTTGATGATCAGTGCGCGGTCGACCGCGCGAATGCGCTCGATGACTTCGCGGTACAGGCGCACGTCCATCGACGGGCGGCCGGTTTGCGGATCGCGCACGTGAATGTGCACCGCGGCCGCGCCGGCCTGCGCGGCCTCGAGCGACGCGTCGGCGATCTGCTCCGGCGTGACCGGCAGGCGCGGGTGCTGGTCGGGCCGCGTGATGTTGCCGGTGATCGCGCAGGTGATCAGGGTCTTGCGTGCATGCATGTCGTTCTCCTGTCCGTCAGTTCAGCCGCCGGCCGCCGTCGACGACAATCGTCACGCCCGTGCTGAACGTGAGCTGCGTCGCGCACGCCTCGATCGCGGCGGCAACGTCGTCCGGCGCGCCGATCCGGCCGAGCGGCGTGGTCGCGGCCGCCTTGTCGTTGAAATCGTCGCCGCGCCCCGGCACGAAACCGGTGTCGACGACGCCCGGCGACACGTTGAGCACGCGGATCCGCGGCGCGAGCGCGCGGCCGAGCGCGACCGTCATCACGTCGAGGCCGGCCTTCGCCGCGCAGTACGCGATGTTGCTGCCGACGCCCGTCGTCGCCGCGATCGACGACACGTTGACCACGACGCCGCTGCCGGACGCATCGAGCAGCGTGCGGAACGCGCGGATCGCCGCGAACTGGCCGCGCCAGTTCACCTTCATGATGTCGTCGATCAGCTCGTCGGTCAGCGCATCGAGGTCGGCGTGCCTGACCGCCTTCGTGAAGCCCGATGCGTTCACGAGAATGTCGGCGCGTCCTTCGCGCTCGCGCACGTCGTCGGCCAGCGCGTTCAGCGCGGCGCTGTCCGTGATCGACGCGACCGCGCCGCGATGCCCGTCGCCGGGCAACCCGGCGGCCACCTGGCGGGCCTTCTCCGCGTCGTGCTGGCCGACCACGACCACACGCGCGCCGGCCCGCGCGAACCGCATCGCGGTCGCGGCGCCGATGCCTCCCGTACCGCCGAACACGACGGCCACTTTTCCTTGCAGCATGCTGGTCATCGACAATTCCTCATCATTTGATCGGCGGCGTCGGGTACGTCGGCGTCCCTTCGGCCAGGATGAAATCGAAATCGAGCGTGTAGTACGCGACGTGCTGGTCCGAGTGCGGGCCGGTGCCGGCCGTGTAGTACTCGAACGTGCCGACGAGGCGGCGATTCACGCCGAACACGACGTCGGTGTCCAGATGGTCGGAATCGTCGGCGAACACCTGCGACACGAGCGTCGCGTAGCCGTCTGCGACGATCACGAAATGCAGGTGCGCGGGGCGGTAAGGATGGCGCTGCTGGGCGGCGAGCAACGCGCCGACCGGACCGTCCGTCGGCACCGGATAGCCTGCCGGACGCACGCTGCGGAAGCTGAACGCGCCGTCGGCATCCGTGCGGAAGCGGCCGCGCAGGTTGTGGTCGGGCTGGCTGTCGTCCTGGTTCTCGTACAGGCCGACCGGCGACGCCTGCCACACGTCCACCTGCGCATTCGCGACCGGCAGGCCGCGCGTGTCGAGCACGCGCGCACGGACGAACAGCGGCGCGCCGGGCGACCCGTCGCACGCGATGCAATGGTCGCTGTCGTACGCCGGGGCGCCGCCGCGATAGAACGGCCCCAGCAACGCGCCCGGCGTCCGCCCGCTCGCATCCGCGTTGTTCAGCAACGCCACCAGCGTCGAGAAACCCAGCACGTCGGCGAGCAGCACGACTTCGTTGTGGCGGTCGTTGCACGCCTGCCCGACCTCGCGCAGGAACGCGAGCCCCTGTTCGAACTCCGCGTCGGTCAAGCGCACCTGCTTCAGGAACGCGTGCCCGTGCTCGACGAGCGCATCGACGATTTCCTTCAGACGCGCATCCTGCGTGCCGGACATTGCCGCCTTCACGATCGACGTGACCGAAGCCACGTCGTCGATGATTCCGTTCGGTCGATCTATCGTTGACATGATATCCTTTTTGCAATCGTTTGCATAAGTTGATGCAAATATACACGCCAGCGCGGTGCGTTGAACAGAGCGTTAACCCTGAAAATTCATTTGGCAAAGGGAGATGGAGTCTGCCGAATGCGCAAGGATTTCGGCAATCGTTTGCACTCGGATGGGCGTCACGCCCGGGGAAACGGGTGCGGGTGCGGGTGCGGGTGCGGGTGCGGGTGCGGGTGCGGGTGCGGGTGCGGGTGCGGGTGCGGGTGCGGGTGCGGGTGCGGGTGCGGGTGCGGGTGCGGGTGCGTACGACACGGCGCCGCTGCGCGCGGGCGCCGTGTCGTCGCGGCATTCACGCCATCACTGCGACGGGGCAGTCGTCCCGGCGCCGCCGGCGGCAGCCTTGGCCGCCGCGGCCTTGCGCTCGGCGTTCTGGAGATTCTCCGGGTAGTCGTTCTGGTTGCCGCCGTTCATACGATAGCCGTTCTTCTCGAGCGTGCTCAGTTCCGCGTTGCGCTTCGCCCGCGCGGCCTTGCGGGCCGCCTTGCGTTGCGCCTTGCGAACCTGCTTCGCCGACGCGGCGCTCATCGGCACGGAAGCCGCTTGCGTCGCATCCTGCGCGGCGGCGACCGGCGGGTCGACGAGCGTCAGACCGATCGATGCCGCCACCGCCACCACTGCCGAGACCACGCGAATCCGGATCATGGCAAGTTCTCCTTTGTGTCGTGAATTGTCGATTGTCGAAAGACGGCGCGTACGCACACGAGGTGGCACACGGCGGCGGCCGGCGTCGTTGGGGGCCGGCATCGCGTCTACACGCTAGGCGAACGCCGTGCAGATGTCCTGAACCGGGCCTGAATTTTCCTGATTGCGCGACGCTGTCCGAGGCGGCTTGACGCGTATTGCGCGACCGCTTGTTCGACGTCGCGCGATCGCCCATTCGGGGATTCACGACTGAAATCTTCTTGATCGCGTGCGAGAATGCAGGCCCGTGCCGGTAGCATGACGATCCGATGCACTCTCCCTTTTGGACCCGCGATGAAGTTGTCATTCGAAGCGCTCGAGGCGCTGGACGCCATTGACCGGACCGGCACGTTCGCCGAGGCCGCCGAACTCCTGCACCGCGTGCCGTCGGCGCTGAGCTATCTCGTGCAGAAGCTCGAAAGCGACCTCGACATCGCGCTGTTCGATCGCAGCGGCCGGCGCGCGAAGCTCACGCACGCGGGCCGCGTCGTCGTCGAGGAGGGCCGCCGGCTGCTGCGCGCCGCCGAGGCGCTCGAATTGAAGGCGCAACGCGTTCAGGACGGCTGGGAAACGGAGTTGCGCATCTGCGTCGACGAAATCCTGCCGTTCGAGGCGCTGTGGCCGTACGTGCACACGTTCTACGGGCTCAACATGGATACGCGGCTGCGCCTGTCGACCGAAGTGCTCGGCGGCACCTGGGATGCGCTGATTTCACGCCGCGCGGATCTCGTCGTCGGCGCGGCGGGCGAACCGCCGGTGCTGCCGAACATCATCGCGCGGCCGATCGGCTCGTTGAAGCACGTGTTCGCCGTCGCGCCGAACCATCCGCTCGCCGAACTGCCCGAGCCGTTGTCGATGACGTCGGTCGTCCAGTATCGCGGCGCGGTGATCAGCGATACGTCGCGCGAATCGCAGCCGCGCTCGGTCGCGATCGATGCGGGCCAGCCGTACCTCGCCGTGCCGACGCTCGCCGCGAAGCTCGCCGCGCAATGCGAAGGGCTCGCGGTCGGCACGCTGCCGGAATGCATCGCGGCGCGCGCGATCGCGGACGGCAAGCTCGTCGCGCGCCAGGTGACGGGCATGCGCGACACCACCCACTGCTATCTCGCGTGGCGCGACGACGAGGCCGGACGCGCGCTGCTCTGGTGGGTCGAGCAACTCGACCGCACCGACCTCGTCGACCGTTTCACCGCATTGATCTGATCAGCGCCTGTTCACGCCGATGACGGGCTTGCCCTAAGCGTTCCACCACGCGTCGAGCACCTGGCGCGTAACGGGCGGCGCATGCAACGCACGCGCCGGCAGCGCGAGATCGGCACGCAACCGCTCGAGTTCCGACACGAACCAGCGCTCTCCGCTGGTGTCGGCATGCTGCCGCATCAGCGCGTACGTTTCGGCCGCTTCGATCAGCCGCCCGTCGTCGTACAGGCAACGTGCGTAGCGCGCGAGCAGCAGCGCGAGCGGTGCGCGGAACCCGGTTGCGCGCAGCGCATCGAGCGCCGCCTCGAACTGCGGCAGCCGCGACGTGCCGGCATCGGTATCGGCACGCAGATATTCGTCGTAGCAATCGCAGCACGCGAGCCAGGTCGCGCATCCGGCGCGGGCTGCGCACGTGCGCAGCGCGGCGATGCCTTGCGCCGCCACGTCGAGCGCCCCCGACAGCAGCGCGATCGGCACCAGCCCTTCGACCAGCACATAGCCGGTCACGAGATCGTGCGCATAGACGCACGCCTTGTCGAACGCCTGCTGCGCGAGCCGCAGCGCTTCGTCCTTGTCGTCCTTGCTGCCCTGGCACCAGCGCACCCGCGCCAGCGTCGCCTGCGCGACGATCCCCTGCTCGATGTGCATGCCGAGGTTCGTCCAGCGATGCGCGCCGTGCTCGTACGCATCCAGCATCCGGTCGAGCTGTTCGCGGGCCGTGTCCTGCTCGCCCAGATAGTGCAGCGCGACGGCTTCGCTGCGCAGCGCCAGTACCTGCGACGCCGGGTGATCGAGCACCCGGGACCGCTCGCTCAGCCGGCCGGCCCACTGCAGCGCGGCGCGCACGTCGCCCGCCTGCTGGCAGGCGCTCCAGTGGCCCCATAGCGCGCGCAGTTCGTATTCGGTATCGCGTTCGGCGATCGCGAGCGCGTGCACGTCGGCCCACGCGTCATGCACGGCCCGCGTCGGCCCGGCCGTATAGGCGAGCGACGCCGCGTAGGCCGCGAGCAGCCGCATCCGCGTGCCGGCGGAGACCGGCCCGATCTCCGGATCGAGCGTCGCGTCGAGCGCGATGCGCGCACGTTCGCAGCATTCGGCGACGAGCGACAGGTCGAACAGGCACGGCACCGCCATCGTCGCGAGTTCGACACCGACCGTCCGGTCGCCGCTCGGCGCGAACGCCCAGTCGAGCGCGGTGCGCAGGTTGCCGAGTTCGTGCCGGAACGCGTCGAGCCATGCGCCGGGCTGTGCCGTGTCGCTCGCGCGCGGCGTCTGCGCGAGCAGCGTCCGGAAATACCGCGCATGCGCGAGCGCAGCGGCCTTGCGTTCACCGTTGTCCTCGAGCTGCTGCAACGCGTACGCGCGCGTGACGGCCAGCAGCCGGTAGCGCGTCGCGCCGTGCGCGCTCTCGCGGATCACGAGCGACTTCGCAACGAGCCCGCCGAGCGCGTCGAGCGCCGCAGCCCGCGACACGCCGCGCGCGTCGGCGATGTGATAGACCGCATCCAGTGAAAAACCGTCGAGGAACACGCCCAATGCGCGCAGCAGCACGCGCTCGGTGTCGTCGAGCAGACGGTAGCTCCAGTCGAGCATCGCCTTCAGCGTCTGGTGGCGCGGCAATGCCGTCCGGAAGCCGCCTGCCAGCAGCCGGAAATGGTCGTCGAGATGCTCTGCCAGCACCTCGATGCCGAGCACGGCCGCGCGCGCCGCGGCGAGTTCGATCGCGAGCGGCAGCCCGTCCAGCCGGCGGCACACGCAACCGATCAACCGCAGGCTCGCCGCATCGAGCGGAAAGCGCGGGTCGCTGGCCCGCGCACGGGCGACGAACAGCTGGACGGCGGCGGCATGCAGGATGGTGTCGTCGCCGTCATCCTCCGCCGGTACGTCGAGCGGCGGGATCGGCTGCAGCCGTTCGCCCGGAATGCGCAGCGCCTCGCGGCTGGTCGCCAGCACGCCGATTCCCGGGTGCGCGTCGGTGATCGCGCCGGCGATCTGCGCGGCGGCGTCGATCAGGTGCTCGCAGTTGTCGAGCACGAGCAGCATGCGGCGTCCGGCCAGATGCGCGACGATCGCGTCGAGCGACAGTCCGCCCGCCGGCTGCGGCATCCCGAGCGCGCTCGCGAGCGCATCGAGCGCGAAACGTGGATTCGATACCGACGCGAACGGCACGAATACGATGCCGTCCTCGAACTGCGCGCATGCGTGCGCGGCCGCGGCCGCTTCCTCCGCCGCGCGTGTCTTGCCGATGCCGCCCGCGCCCACCAGCGTGACGACGCGCGAGCGCTCGAGTGCCGCGAGGATGTCGGCGATCGTGTGCTGGCGTCCGACCAGCGCCGACGCATCGGACGCGACGCAGGGCCGCAGCGCGAACGGCGCAGGCGCGGCCGGCACGGCGGCGTCGGCCTCGGCGCCTACGCTGTCGTGCGCGGCGACGAGCCGGTAGCCGCGCCCCGGAACAGTCACGATCCGGCCGCGGTCTGCACCGAGCGCCTTGCGCAGCGCAGCAATCTGCACCTGGAGGTTGTTTTCCTCGACGATGGTATGCGCCCACACGTGGCGCATGAGTTCGTCCTTGGATACCAGGCCGCCTTCGGCCTGGATCAGCAGTTCGAGGACATCGAACGCGCGGCTGCCGAGTCGCAGCGGCTCGCCGTCGCGGCGAACCTCGCGTTTGTCGAGAAGGACGTCTAGGGGCCCAATCCGGATCATGGCGAGACGGTGTTTCCGAGAGTCGATCGGCGACGCCTGATACAAGTACAACGGGGCGCCATTCGGGAGCCCTATGCTACGTCATTTACAACGTGTGATGATTTGAATATTTGGAATTCAACGATCGAATTATTTGAATTGATGCAGAAGATGTGGCCACGATTGTCCGAAATACGAATGCCCCGAAACCCGGTCTTTTTTTCCGGACGAATGCCGGCGTTTCGGTCAAGACAGGCGGCCCCCGCCGCTGTTTCGATCATTAAAACGGACAGCCGTTTCGCATGAGGATTCCCGACCGGCTGAATTGGGTAATCAAGGATTCTTTTACGAGTGCTATTGGTGATCCGGCTGCAGCGGCTCGGCGACGTTGAAACTCGGCGATGAAACTGAATATGCGAACGACCGCATTCGTCGCGCGATAGGCTCGCCCATCCCGGCTCGCCCGGCTCGCGCGCGAACATGTCTGTCGCGCCCGCGATCGCGCCAGCCTGTGACCGCCTTGCGCAACGCACAATGCGATCCGTCACGCGGGTGACACGGTCCTGGCGGTTCCACGCGACGCACGAACGTCGGCTGCCTGCGCGCGCGATCGTACCCGTATCGCGGGCCGGCGTGCTTGCTTCTGCGCAGCGCGTGCACGCGCCATCGACGGCCTTTCAGAACATTTCAGGTGGTTCTCAGGACTTTCATCGCCGGCTTGCCTAATGTTGCGGGCAAGACGCCGACATGTTGCATCGTGTCGGCACGCCCTCACGGCTCGCATCGCGAGCACCCACGGGAAACGCCAGATGACAGCCCAGACGAATGACGCCGCGGTAGCGGACACGATCTTTTTCAACGGCAAGATTGCGACGCAGGACGACAAGCGGTCGTTCGTCACCGCGCTCGCGGTGAAGGACGGCCGGATCCTCGCGTCGGGCAACGACCGCGAGATCATGCGCCATGCGCGCGACGGCACGCCGCGCGTCGACCTGCAAGGCCGCACGGTGATCCCGGGCCTGAACGATTCGCATTTGCACGTGATTCGCGGCGGCCTGAACTTCAACATGGAACTGCGCTGGGACGGCGTGCCGTCGCTCGCCGACGCGCTCGACATGCTGCGCCGCCAGGTCGCGCGCACGCCCGCGCCGCAGTGGGTGCGCGTCGTCGGCGGCTGGAACGAGCTGCAGTTCGCCGAGCGGCGCCTGCCGACGCTCGACGAGATCAACGCGATCGCGCCGGACACGCCCGTCTTCATCCTGCACCTGTACGACAGCGCGCTGCTCAACGGGGCCGCACTGCGCGCGGTCGGCTATACGAAGGACACGCCGAACCCGCCCGGCGGCGAGATCCAGCGCGACCGGCACGGCAACCCGACCGGCATGCTGATCGCGCGCCCGAACGCGGGGATCCTGTACGCGACGCTCGCGAAGGGGCCGAAGCTCGGCCACGACGACCAGATCAACTCGACGCGGCATTTCATGCGCGAGCTGAACCGCCTCGGCGTCACGAGCGCGATCGACGCGGGCGGCGGCTATCAGGCGTATCCCGACGATTACGCAGTGATCATGGACCTCGCGAAGCGCGGCGAACTGACGATGCGCATTGCGTACAACCTGTTCACGCAGAACGCGAAGAAAGAGATCGAAGACTTCGCGAAGTGGGTGAAGATGACGAAGCCCGGCGACGGCGACGAGTTCCTGCGCGTGAACGGCGCGGGCGAGATGCTCGTGTTCTCCGCCGCGGACTTCGAGGACTTCCTGGAGCCGCGCCCCGACCTGCCCGCGTCGCTCGAGGAAGAGCTCACCGCCGTCGTGCGACTGCTCGTGCAGCACCGCTGGCCGTTCCGGCTGCACGCGACGTATGACGAATCGATCAGCCGGTTCCTGAACGTGTTCGAGGCCGTCAACCGCGAGATTCCGTTCAACGGGCTGCGCTGGTTCTTCGACCACTGCGAGACGATTTCCGACGCGAACATCGCGCGCATCGCCGCGCTCGGCGGCGGCATCGCGGTGCAGCACCGGATGGCCTATCAGGGCGAATACTTCATTTCCCGCTACGGCGCGGAAGCCGCCACGCGCACGCCGCCGATCCGCACGATGCTCGCGGCGGGGCTGCCGGTCGGCGCGGGCACCGACGCGACGCGCGTCGCGAGCTACAACCCGTTCGTGTCGCTGTACTGGATGGTGTCGGGCCGTACGGTCGGCGGCACCGCGCTGTACACCGAGCGCAACCGGCTCGACCGGATGGAGGCGCTGCGCCGCTACACGGTCGGCAGCGCGTGGTTCTCGAGCGAGGACGACCGCAAGGGTGCGCTGGTGCCGGGCCAGTACGCGGATTTCGCGGCGCTGACGGACGACTACTTCACGGTCGACGAGCTGCAAATCAAGTACCTGTCGTCGGTGCTGACGGTGGTCAACGGCAAGGTCGTGCACGCGGACGAGGAGTTCGCGCCGCTCGCGCCGCCGCCGCTGCCGGTCAGCCCCGCGTGGTCGCCGGTGGCCGAATTCGGCGGCTACAGCCGCTACCGGCCCGTCGCGTCCGCCTCCGAGCGCGCGTGCGTGGACGGTTGCGCGAAACTGTGCGGCGTACACGGTCACGGCCACCTGTTCGCGTGGCGCAGCAACGTGCCCGTGAGCGACGACAACGGCTTCTGGGGCGCGCTCGGCTGCAGCTGCTTCGCATTCTGAAACACGGCCCCATGCACCATCGGAACGATCGGCACCCCCTGCTCCACCGGACATGAACGACACCTTGACCCAGTTCACCGCGCATACGACGGACCTCGGACTGCTGTTCCTGCGCGTCAGCGCCGGCGTGCTGCTGCTGATCGTGCACGGATTGCCGAAGATCCGGCACTTCACGAGCGAGGAAGAAGCGATCGAGGATCCGTTCCATTTCGGCAAGCTGCTGTCGATCGTCTTCGCGATCTTCGCCGAAGTGCTGTGCCCGCTGCTCGTGATCGTCGGCTTCGCGACGCGGCTCGCGTCGCTGCCCGTGATGATCATCTCGGCGATCGCGCTGCTGCGCGTGCATCCGGAATGGACCGCGCAGCAGGCGCAGTTCGCGTGGATGCTGATCATCATGTTCGGCACGCTCGTGATCGCCGGTGCGGGCCAGTACTCGCTCGCCGCGTGGCTGAGCCTGTAGCGGACGAAGCGGGACGCGCCGATGAGCCGAACCGTCGCAGGTGTTCGCGATGCGGCCCATCGCGCCGCCGCGTGCATGCCTGCGGCCTGATCCCCGGCTCCGGCCGGAAGGAGTGACGCGAGCCGACACCTGCCGACACTGACACTGATTCGCCCAACCGTCGCTGCGCCGCGGCATCGCGCCTTGCGCCGCATGCGACGACTTTCGTCCCCGGGGCAGCCCGACGGCCGGCCGATCTGGCCGGTCGCGGCGCCTGACCCGGGAACCACGTCCGACTGTCCACCCAACCTGCAACGGAGATTCATCATGCCCACTGCAAAAGCCCAACCCGGCAAGGCGCTGCTCGATCCGACCAATCACACGCTGATCATGATCGACTTCCAGTCGCAGATGTCGTTCGCGACCAAGTCCATCGACGCCGTCTCGCTGCGCAACAACGCCGCGCTCGTCACCCGGGCCGCGAAGGAGTTCAAGGTGCCGACGATCCTCACGACCGTCGCCGAGAAGAGCTTCTCGGGCCCGATGTTCGAAGAAATCACGTCGGTGTTTCCGGAAGAGAAGCTGATCGACCGCACGTCGATGAACACCTGGGAAGATCCGCGCATCGCCGAGCGCGTGAACGCGATCGGCAAGGGCCGCATCGTGCTGGCCGGCCTGTGGACGTCGGTCTGCATCGTCGGCCCGGCGCTGTCCGCGCTCGACCAGGGCTTCGAGGTCTACGTGATCGCCGACGCGTGCGGCGACGTGTCCGATGAAGCGCACGAGCGCGCGATGCAGCGCATGATCCAGGCCGGCGCACGTCCGATGACGTCGCTGCAGTACCTGCTCGAACTGCAGCGCGACTGGGCGCGCACGGACACCTACGTGCAGACCACGACGACGGCTGCCCAGTTCGGCGGCGCATACGGCCTCGGCATCATCTACGCGAAGACGATGTTCGGCGCGAGCGAAGGCCACTGACCTGCACCGTCCTGTACCGCGGCGGCGCGCCGATCACGACGCGCCGCCGCGCCTGCCTGGCAAGACATGAGCGAAACCACTTCCTCCGCCCCGCCCGCGGCGGCCGCGCCGCCTGCCGCCGCAATCGCGATGACGCCCGCGCAGGTTCGCCTGCTGCTGCTCGGCCTCGGCCTCGCGACCGGGATGGAGTTCTATACGTTCGACAGCATGAACCTCGTGCTGCCGGACCTCACCGGCTCGCTCGGCGTGTCCGCCGACGAGGCGAGCTGGCTGCTGACCGTCTACAGCAGCGCGCTGTTCCTCGGCGTGCCGGTGTCGATCTGGCTCGCGGGACACGTCGGCTACAAGCGCTTCCTGCTTGCGACCGTCGTCGCGTTCGCGGCCACGTCGATGGGCGTCATGCTGTCGCCCGAACTCGATTCGATGCTGTTCTGGCGCGCGCTGCAGGGGTTCTCCGGCGCGGGGCTCGTCGTCTGGTGGCGGGCGAGCATCTACGTGCTGATGCCGAAGCCGCAGCGCAGCCCGTCGCTGATGCGCGTATCGACGGTGCTGTACCTGTCGAGCGCCGCGGGCCTGCTCGCGAGCGGCTACATCACCGACCACTATCACTGGCGGCTGATCCTGCTGCCGAACCTGCTGTACGCGGCGGGCGCGCTGTGGCTGATCACCCGTCATTTCCCGACGCTGCCGCGGCCGTCGTCGGAACGCCACATCGCGACTGACTGGCCCGGCATCGTGCTGCTCGCGATCGCGCTGGTGTCGCTGCAGATCATCCTCAACCGTGGCGAGATCGACGACTGGTTCGGCTCCGCCCACCTGCGCGCGCTGGGCTTCACGTGCGCGGCCGCGCTGATCCTGTTCATCGCGTGGCAGTCGAGCCCGTCGAACCGCACGCCGCTGCTGTGCCTCGAGCTGCTGCTCGACCGCAACGTGCTGTCGTCGGCGGTACTCGGCGTGTTCACGGGGATGATCCTGTCCGGCAGCGTGTTCGTGCTGCCCGAATTCCTGCGCAATCTCGCCGGCCAGACCTACAGCGCGTCGCAGACCGGGCAGATCATGTGCGTGTATGCGCTGTTCGCGGCCGCGATCCGGCCGTCGATGGTCGACCTGATCGCGCGCATCGGCCAGCGCAAGGCGATCGCGATCGCGCTGCTGCTGCTGATCGCGTCGATGGTCACGTTCAACCGGCTGATGACGTCCGGCACGCCGGGCCCGTACTTCGTCGTGCCGCTGGTGCTGTATGCGTGCTGCCTCGCGCCGCTGCTGCCGGCCGTCGGCAGCGGCACGGTCGCGCGCATCGACCAGAACCGGCTGCTCGACGGCGTGTCGCTGTACATGACGTTCCGGCAGTTCGGCGCGTCGCTCGGCGTCGCGATCCTGACGATCCTGATCTCGCATCGCGAGACGCTGCATTCGGCGCGGCTCTACGACCATGTCCGCGTCGACAACCCGGTCACCCGCGACTGGCTCGCCAGGGTCGCGTCGACGCTCGGCGCGAACGGCGGCTATACGCCGATCGAAGGCGGACAAGCGGCGCTGCGCGTGCTCGCCGAGCACGGCGCGCGCCAGGCCGCGACCTATGCGTACGCGGACGCGTTCGCCTTCATGGCGATCGTCGGCGTGCTCGCGCTGTGCGTGCTGCCGATCGTCCCGCCCACTCCTGTTCAGACCAAGTAAGGACCCACGTGACCGCCCGCCGTCTCACGACGCCACCACGCCCTCCCCGCCGAGAATCGCCATGAACGAAACCTTGCCGCCCAAGCAGCCCGACGCCCCGGCGAGCGCCGCGCCGTCGGCCGCGAGTTCGGCTGCTAATCCGCCCGCGAAGCCGGCCGAGAAGCCAGCCGGCAACCGCCGTTCGTTGACGATCGCCATCTCCGGCGTCGCGATCCTCGCGCTCGCCGCGCTCTATTTCGTCGTGCCCGGCCTGTACGAGAAGACCACCGACGATGCGTACGTCGATGCGCATGTCGTGTCGGTCATCCCGAAGATCCCGGCCTACGTGAAGACGCTGTACGTCGACGACAACAGCAAGGTGCACGCAGGCCAGTTGCTGGTCGAGCTCGATCCGCGCGACTACGCGGTGCAGCTCGCGCAGGCGCAGGCGAGCCTCGCGAATGCGCAGGGCAAGCTGCGCGAAGCGCAGGACCAGATTCCGGTCGCCGATGCGGACGTCGCCCGGCAACGCGCGGAGCTCGACGTCGCGCAGGCCAACGCGCGGCTCGCCCAGGCCAATCTCGGCCGCCTGCAGTCCGTGTCGGACATCCGCGCGGTGTCGTCGGAACGCGTCGACGAAGGCAAGGCGGCGGCGGCCAGCACGCGCGCGACCGCGGTCGCCGCGCAGGTCCGCATCGACGCCGCGCAGGCGCAGGCGCGGCTCGCCCGCTCGCAGGCGCTGACGGCCGAGGCCGCGGTCGAGCAGGCGCGCGCGACGCTGTCGCAAGCAAACCTGAACCTGTCGTACGTGAAGGTCTATGCGGCCGAGAACGGCACCGTCGCGCGGAAGAGTGTCGAGCCCGGCAATTTCGTGCAGCCGGGCCAGGTGCTGCTGTCGGTCGTGCCGGAAACGCTGTACATCATCGCGAACTACAAGGAAACGCAGCTCACCGACGTGCGTCCTGGCCAGCCGGTCACGATCCGCGTCGACGCATTCCCGAGCCTGCGCCTGAGCGGCCACGTCGACAGCATCCAGCGCGGCACCGGCGCGCGCTTCGCGCTGCTTCCGCCGGAAAACGCGACCGGGAATTTCGTCAAGGTCGTGCAGCGCGTGCCTGTGAAGATCGTGTTCGACAAGCCGGGCGACGCGCTGCGCTGGATCTCGCCCGGCATGTCGGTCGAAACGCGCATCGCCATTCGGGAGCTGCCGGCATGGCTCGGATTCCTGAATTGATGGCGCGCGGCATGAGGCCCGTTCAGTCTGCTCTGTCCGCGCTGCCAGTGCAGCCTGTTCCGTCAGTGCGGCGCACCCGGTCGATCGCCGCGATCGCGGCCGCGGCGTTCTGTGCGTGGCTCGCCGGCTGCACGGTCGGCCCCGACTATGTCGCGCCGCATCCCGCGCTGCCGGCGACCTATGCGGAGCGGCCCGCCGCGCCGCTTGCGACCGCGCAGGCCGCGCCCGACATGTGGTGGAAGAACCTCGGCGACCCGGTGCTCGACCGCCTGATCGACGACGCGCTGCGTTCGGCGCCCGACCTCGACGCGGCCGAGGCGCGCGTGCGCGAGGCGCGCGCACGGCAGGGGATCGCGGGCTCGGCCTACTACCCGACGCTCGAGGCGGGCGCCGCGTACGACCGCACGCACGGCAGCGCGAACGTGCCGGTCGGCGTGCAGCCCGGCGGGCTCGGCAAGGGCACCAACGGCAACCTGTACCAGGCCGGCTTCGATGCGTCGTGGGAAATCGACGTGTTCGGCGGCACGCGGCGCACCGTCGAGTCGGCCGATGCGTCGTACGACGCGGCGGTTGCCGACCACGGCGATGCGATGCTGACGCTGCTCGCGGAAATCGCGCGCAACTACGTCGAGCTGCGCGGCGCGCAACGCCGCCTCGCGGTGGCGCGCGACGATGCGGCATTGCAGCGCGACGCGCTCGCGCTCACGCGCTCGCAATTCGACGCGGGGCTCGCATCGCGCCTCGACGTGCTGCGCGCGCAGGCGCAGGTGTCCGACACGGAGTCCGACATTCCCGCGTTCGAGGCGGACGCGCGCGCGGCGATCTACCGGATCGGCGCGCTCGTCGGGCATCCGCCGGAACAGGTGCTGGCCGAGCTCGACGCGCCCGGCCCGATTCCCGCGCCCGTCGCCGATGTGCCGATCGGGTTGCCGTCGGACCTGCTGAAGCGCCGCCCCGACATCCGCGCGGCCGAGCGGCGCCTTGCGGCGGCCAACGCGCGCATCGGCGTCGCGCAGTCCGACCTGTATCCGCACTTTTCGCTGACGGGCGTGGCCGGCCTCCAGAGCCTCGACGCGTCGTCATTCCTCGCGATGCCGAGCCGCTACCTGAAAGTCGGCCCCAACATCAGCTGGCTGATCTTCGATGCGGGCAAGGTGCGCTTCGCGGTCCGCGCCGAACAGGCGCGTACCGACGAAGCGGCTGCCGTGTACCGCCGCACGGTGCTGGGCGCGCTGCGCGACGTCGAAACGGCGCTGTCGTCATACGGTCGCACGCAGGTGCGGCGCGACCGGCTCGCCGAGGAAGTCACGGCGGATCGCGACGCGGTGACGGTCGCGACGCGGCTCTACCGGCAGGGGCTCACCGACTTCCTGCCGGTGCTCGATGCGGAGCGCGCGTTGCACGCGGCCGACGACAAGCTCGCACAGACGGAGCGCGATACGGCGCTCGCGCTCGTCGCGCTGTACAAGTCGCTCGGCGGCGGGTGGTCGGCGGATAGCGGCGAGGTGGCGCGGCGTTGAGTGGGCGGGGGACATGGTGGCCGTGGGTCGAATTCGCGCGGTCTCGTCTACCCGATTCATCCACGCCAGCATTCCTCGAGCTATCGACATATTGGCCCCGTCGCTACGATCGCTGCCGCCAGACCATTCGTAGTTTCCCGAGTACGCCCGAAAAGTCGCTTGCCATTTTAACTAGATCTCTAATATAGTTGGTCAACACCTGCTGATAAAGGCGAGCGATCGCCGGGAGACATGACATGCTGACCAACGAAGAAAACGAATTGCTGTGCCGCGTCGAAGGCGACGCGCCGATGGGCCAGTTGATGCGCCGGCACTGGACGCCGGTGTGCCTGACCGAGGAGGTAAGCGAGCCGGACGGCGCCCCGGTGAAAGCGCGTGTGTTCGGCGAGGATCTGGTCGTATTCCGCGATTCGGACGGCCGCGTCGGCGTGCTCGACGAGTACTGCCCGCACCGCCGCGCCTCGCTCGTTTACGGTCGCAATGAAGACGCCGGCCTGCGCTGCCTGTATCACGGCTGGAAGTTCGACGTCGCCGGCAACGTGCTCGAAATGGTTTCCGAGCCGGCCTCGAGCTGCATGACCGACAAGGTCAAGCACAAGGCCTATCCGGTGCAGGAATGGGGCGGCATGGTATGGGCGTACATGGGCCCGCAAGACCCCGTCCCCGCGTTCGCGCCGCCGGCCTGGGCGCCGACTGCCGACACGCGAGTGAGCATCGCGAAAGCGCTCCTGCCGTGCAACTGGGCACAGATTCTCGAAGGCGCGATCGACTCCGCACACAGCTCCAGCCTGCATTCGTCGGACTTCGTGCCGGCGCGCGTCGGCGGCGCCGAGGCAACCTCGAAGAACTGGCTGCGCCCGTCCACCGACAAGGCGCCGCGCCTGCAGGTCGAACGCACCGACTATGGCTTCCGCTACGCCGCGCTGCGCCGCCCGATCTTCAACGCGAGCACGCACGACTATGTGCGTTCGACGGTGTTCGTGGCGCCGGGGACGGTGCTGATTCCGCCGAACAATCTCTACAACGTCGCGAACATCAACGTGCCGATGGACGACACGAACACGGCGTTCTACTTCATCGCGTGGGGCGATCCGGACACCACGCCGGAAACCGAAACCTGGCGCAAATTCCTGCGTCAGCAGGTCGGCATCGATCTCGACTCGTACTATCGTCCGCTGCGCAATCACGACAACCGCTTCTGGCAGGATCGTCAAGCGATGAAGGCCGGCAACTTCACGGGCATTACGGGCTTCCCGAACCAGGACATCGCGATGTGGGTGACGATGGGCCCGATCGCGAACCGCTCGGACGAGCGTCTCGGCGCAAGCGATCTCGCGATCGTCGAATTCCGTCGTCGGATGATCGATGCGATCGCCGAACTCCAGCAGGGCGGCGACGCGATCGGCACGGGCGCGAAGGCGATTCCGCCGAACGTGTGTTCGTACCAGGCCGTCGTGCCGAAGGAAATCGACTGGCGCACATTTGACGCGCGTTACGTCAGCAAGCAGAACCCGGAGCCCGCCGACCAGCCCTCTGCGATCGCCACGGACTACCAGGTCCAGCAATAACGGGGGCCACGACCATGGAACAGCGCCGATTGCGCATCGGGGTCGCAGGACTGGGACGGGCATTCTCGCTGATGCTGCCGACCTTCCTGCGCGATCCCAGGGTTCAGCTCGTCGCCGCATGCGACCCGCGTGACGAAGCACGACGGCAGTTCGCGGCCGACTTCGGCGCGCCCGCTTACGACGACGTGGCGACGTTGGCGAACGACGCCAGCGTCGAGGTCGTCTATGTTGCCAGTCCGCATCAATTCCACGCGCAGCACACCGAAATTGCCGCTGCGAAGGGCAAGCACGTGCTGGTCGAAAAACCGATGGCGCTGTCCGCGGCCGACTGCGATCGGATGATCGCGGCATGCCGCGCGGCGAACGTCCATCTGATCGTCGGCCATTGCCACAGCTTCGATACGCCGTATCTTCGGGCGCGCGAGCTGATCAGCCTCGGCGATTTCGGCGCAGTGAAGATGATCCAGGCGGTGAACTACACCGACTACCTGTATCGTCCTCGGCGACCCGAGGAACTGGCAACGGCTGAAGGCGGCGGTGCCGTCTTCAGCCAGGCAGCGCACCAGGTCGACATCGTGCGCCTGCTGGCGGGTGCACGCGCGACGCGGCTGCGTGCAAGCGTCGGTCGGTGGGATCCGTCGCGCCCGACCGAAGGCGCCTATTCGGCGCTGATCTGGTTCGAGAACGGCGCCTATGCTTCGCTGTCGTACAACGGCTACGGCCACTTCAACACCGACGAGTGGAACGGCTGGTTCGGCGAGATGGGCGAGCGCACGAGCCCCGACACATACGGCAGCGCCCGGCGTCGCCTGGAGACGCTGGCGTCGTCGGGCGACGAGGCCAGGCTCAAGGCCGCGGGCACATACGGCGGCTCGGCATACAAGCCGCCTTTGTCCACTGCGGATGAGCCGCGGCGCTTTCATCAGCACTTTGGCCCGGTGATCGTATCGTGCGAACACGCGGACGTGCGCCCGCTGCCCGATTCGATTGTCGTCTACGGCGACGCGCGGCGCGAAACGCTGCCGCTGCCGCCGCCGGCCGTACCGCGTGCCGAGGTGGTCGACGAGCTGTATGGCGCGGTCGTCGACGGACGCGCGCCGCTGCACGACGGCGAATGGGCGAAGGGCACGCTGGAAATGTGCATCGCCATGCTGAAGTCGAGCGAAACCGGTGCGGATGTGATGCTTTGACGTTCTGCGCACAGCGGAAAGAAGCAAAAAAGCCCTCGTTCGAG
>NZ_JBSAXD010000149.1:0-337 GCF_053427715.1 Burkholderia sp. MR1-5-21 | reverse complement strand
CGAGCTGATCGGCCTCGAATACAGCGGCGACCACGTGGTGATCTTCCTGTACCTGCTCGCGCTCGTGCTGGTGTGCTTCACGCTGTTCGTGACGAGCCGGCTGATCCGCATGCCGATGGGCCGCGCGTGGGAAGCACTGCGCGACGACGAGATCGCGTGCCGGTCGCTGGGTCTGAACCCGACCCGCATCAAGCTGTCGGCGTTCACGCTCGGCGCATCGTTCGCCGGTATCGGCGGCGCGTTCTTCGCGGCGCGCCAGGGCCTCGTGAATCCGGAATCGTTCACCTTCATCGAGTCGGCGCTGATCCTCGCGATCGTCGTGCTGGGCGGCATGGGC
>NZ_JBSAXD010000148.1:0-337 GCF_053427715.1 Burkholderia sp. MR1-5-21 | reverse complement strand
TGAACTGATCGGGCTGGAATACAGCGGCGACCACGTGGTGATCTTCCTGTACCTGCTCGCGCTCGTGCTCGTCTGCTTCACGCTGTTCGTGACGAGCCGGCTGATCCGCATGCCGATGGGCCGCGCGTGGGAAGCGCTGCGCGACGACGAGATCGCGTGCCGGTCGCTGGGTCTGAACCCGACCCGCATCAAGCTGTCGGCGTTCACGCTCGGTGCATCGTTCGCGGGTATCGGCGGCGCGTTCTTCGCGGCGCGCCAGGGCCTCGTGAATCCGGAATCGTTCACCTTCATCGAGTCGGCGCTGATCCTCGCGATCGTCGTGCTCGGCGGCATGGGT
>NZ_JBSAXD010000147.1:0-340 GCF_053427715.1 Burkholderia sp. MR1-5-21 | reverse complement strand
CGGCCGACCGCGGCTACGTGATGGACTCGGGCACGGTGACGATGGAAGGCGATGCGAAGCAGATGCTCGACGATCCGAAGGTGCGTGCGGCGTATCTCGGTGAATAGCTGGTCTCAGCTGGTTTCAGTTTTGCCAAAGGAAATACAAATGAAGATTCTTGTGCCAGTGAAAAGAGTGGTCGATTACAACGTGAAGGTCCGCGTGAAGTCGGACAACACGGGCGTCGACATCGCGAACGTGAAGATGTCGATGAACCCGTTCGATGAAATCGCCGTGGAAGAAGCGGTGCGCCTGAAGGAAGCGGGCGTCGCGACTGAAGTGGTCGCGGTGTCGGTCGGTG
>NZ_JBSAXD010000146.1:0-347 GCF_053427715.1 Burkholderia sp. MR1-5-21 | reverse complement strand
TTCGAACTGGTTGTCGCAGCGGTGACGAATACGAGTTACGCGTCGTTCGTCCAGCAGAACATCCTCGCGCCGCTCAAGATGACGAACTCCGGTTTCCTGACCACGGCACCGACTTCGGGCGAATTCGCATACCCATACTTCGCCGGCAAGACCTTCGGGCTCGAATACCTGAATGCATACGGCTCCGGCGGCCTGAACACCACGCCGTCCGACATGATGAACCTCGCGCAGATGTTCATCGATCAGGGTGTGTTTCAGGGCACGCGGATCGTCTCCGCGCAAGGCATCGCGGACATGGCCATCGACCAGACGTCGAATCTGGCGCTCAACCCGCCACCCGGCTGGCC
>NZ_JBSAXD010000145.1:0-348 GCF_053427715.1 Burkholderia sp. MR1-5-21 | reverse complement strand
CGCGCGGCTTCGAATCGCGCGTCGCGGCGGGCGAAAGCGAACCGTTCATGGAATCGGAATGCGTGTCGTGCGGCGCGTGCGTCGCTGCGTGCCCGACCGCGACGTTGCAGGAGAAATCAGTCGTGATGCTCGGCCAGGCCGAGCATTCGGTCATCACGACCTGTGCGTACTGCGGCGTCGGCTGCTCGTTCAAGGCCGAGATGAAGGGTACGCAGGTCGTGCGGATGACGCCGCACAAGAACGGGCTCGCGAACGAAGGCCACGCGTGCGTGAAGGGACGTTTCGCGTGGGGTTACGCGACGCACAAGGACCGCATCACGAAGCCGATGATCCGCGAGAAGATCACCG
>NZ_JBSAXD010000144.1:0-349 GCF_053427715.1 Burkholderia sp. MR1-5-21 | reverse complement strand
CCTGTACACGCCGGACTCCGGCGAGTTCAAGCTGGACGGCGCGGAATACAAGCCGACCGCGGTGCACCAGGTTGCAAAGACGGGCATTGCGCGCACGTTCCAGAACATCCGCCTGTTCGGCGGCATGACCGCGCTCGAGAACGTGATGGTGGGCCGCCACGTGCGCACCAGGCACGGTCTGCTCGGCGCGGTGTTCCAGACGCCGGCGGAACGCCAGGAAGAGCGTGAAATCAAGGAGCGCGCGATCGAGCTGCTCGAGTATGTCGGCGTGCTGCAGTACGCGGACTACACGTCGCGCAACCTGTCGTACGGCCACCAGCGCCGCCTCGAGATCGCGCGCGCCCTGGCG
>NZ_JBSAXD010000143.1:0-355 GCF_053427715.1 Burkholderia sp. MR1-5-21 | reverse complement strand
CGTCGAGCCGATGAACTCGGCCGAGAAGCGGCTGTTCGGGAATTCGTACACTTCGCCGGGCGAGCCGATCTGCACGATCTTGCCCTCGCTCATCACCGCGAGGCGGCTCGCCATCGTCATCGCTTCTTCCTGGTCGTGCGTGACCATCACGCAGGTGACGTCGACCTTCTCGATGATGTTCACGAGCTCGAGCTGGGTCTTCTGGCGGATCTTCTTGTCGAGCGCGGACATCGGCTCGTCGAGCAGCAGCAGCTTCGGGCGCTTGACGAGCGAGCGCGCGAGCGCGACGCGCTGCTGCTGGCCGCCGGACAGCTGATGCGGCTTGCGCTGCGCGTACTTGCTCATCTGCACGAGC
>NZ_JBSAXD010000142.1:0-358 GCF_053427715.1 Burkholderia sp. MR1-5-21 | reverse complement strand
AACGAGACGCCGGCAGCCGGCCGGCGGACGGAAATGACTTGACTCATCTGCGCCTCCCTCAGACTTTCTCGATGTCCGACTTGCCGAGCAGGCCGGTCGGGCGGAAGAGCAGGATCAGCACGAGCAGGCCGAACGCGACGACGTCCTTGTACTCGGCCGGCATGTAGCCCGCTGCGAAGGTTTCCGCGAGGCCGAGCAGCACGCCGCCGAGCATCGCGCCCGGAATGCTGCCGATCCCGCCGAGCACCGCGGCGGTGAACGCCTTGATGCCCGCGACGAAGCCGATGTACGGATTCAGCTTGCCGATCGTCAGGCCGATCAGCACGCCGCCGACGGCGGCCAGCATCGCGCCGAGCAC
>NZ_JBSAXD010000141.1:0-368 GCF_053427715.1 Burkholderia sp. MR1-5-21 | reverse complement strand
AGCGCGACGGCGGTGCAGTTGTATCCCCGTCGTGCAATCATCTCCTGTAGCCAGAGGCTTTGCGGATCGGTCTTCGCTTTCACGTAGCGGAGCACGGCCCGTGCGCCATGGATGAATAAGGTTCGCAGATAGGTGTCGCCACGCCGACTGATGCCCTGCAGGCGCGGTTTGCCTCCGGATGAATACTGTCTGGGCACGAGGCCCAGCCATGCCGCCAAATGCCGACCATTACGGAACTGCTGGGCATCGCCAATCGCGGCGACGATGGCCGTGGCGGTAATCGGACCGATGCCAGGCACCGCCGCGATCTTCTTGCAAAGCGACGATTGCTTCATGAATGTCTGGATCGAGGCCTCGATCAAGTGGAT
>NZ_JBSAXD010000140.1:0-375 GCF_053427715.1 Burkholderia sp. MR1-5-21 | reverse complement strand
AACGACACGACGCTCAAGGGCGCGACCGTTTCCGCCGGCAAGGATTTGTCTGCAATTGCAGGCGGCAATCTGACGGCGACGACGGTCACGGATACCGCGAAGCTCGACAACGTGGCAGTGGACAGCAAGACGCGGCAAGAAGTCGATCACGTTTATGACGAACGCGCCGTCGGCACGCAATTTACGGCGGGCGGCAATGCGACCCTGGCGGCAACGAGCATTGAAACGTCGAAAGGCAACGTAGCGCTGACGGGCTCGTCACTCACGGCGGGCATGACGAATGGCGTTGAAAACAATACGGGGGCCGCGAACATCGTAGCGACGGGCAACGTCACGCTGAACGAAGCCCGTGAGGAACATGACAATTACCAGGCC